>NZ_JBFODU010000039.1:0-42293 GCF_040908505.1 Aeromonas sp. R1-2
ACAGAAGCCCCCTGGCTCCAATCTTGCCGACCATGTTTACGCAACCATACCAGAACGGTGGAGCGGCCCTGAATGCCATAACGCACCTGAGCCTGTTTGTAGGTGAGCTCGCCTTTTTCAATCTGCTCGACCAGTGCCAGTTTAAAAGTCAGCGAGTAATCGCGCTGTGTCCGTTTCACACCTTGTCCCATCGGGTTCTCCATTTATTGGGAGGAAAGGTGTAAACCATATTCAGGACGGGACAGGTGAAATAAAAAAGCCCCGCACAGAGGCGGGGCTTTTGCTGAGGCTTGGTGATAGGCGTGCTTAAGCCTTGGCCAGCAACTCCATCACCCAGGGCAGACCCTGCTTCTTGCGGCTCACAAAGCCCGGGTGGTAGCTGGACTCTGCCGGTACTTTGGCGTGGCGGGTAAAGTAGATGCGGCTGGCGGCGGCGGTCAGGTCGGTCACCATCAGGACGAAGAAGTCGAGCCCTTCGGCTTCAACACGGTGTGCCATCTCTTGCTGCAGAGTGTCGATCTGGTCGGCAAGCTGTTGTTCGCTGCCCACTTCAATCTGGCTCATGATGAAGTTCAGACCTTCGGCCTGGAATGCTTTCTCATCCTGCTGCAGCAACTGCGCAGGAGTGAGGCCGCTCAGGTCGGTTTTTGCCATCAGCAGCTGTTGACCAAACTCTGCCAGCGACACCTCGGCCAGCGGCGCAAGACGCTCGCAGGCGATCTTGTCCTGCTCGGTGGTGGTCGGCGAGGTGAGACAGAGGGTGTCGCTCATGATTGCACCCAGCATCAGACGAGCCTGGCTACGGGTCACGGTACCTTGTTGGCTCCGCAGATCAAAAGCGATGGTGCAGGTGCAGCCAACGGCACGGATCCAGGCATCCAGCGGAGACTGGGTGATCAGGGAGCCGAGGCGGTGGTGATCCACCAGTCCCAGTACATTGGCCTGAGAGAGGGTAGAGGGGCCCTGCTCCAGATCACTGAAGTCGACCAGCCAGACATCTTCACCTGTCAGATCCTGAGTCAGCAGCTCGGGCTCGGCGACACCAGCCTGCTCCAGAATGAAGCGGGTTTCGGTACGCAGATCGCCGAGGCGCCATGGGGTGGCCTGACGGCCTTGTGCATTGAGCCAGTCAGCGATCACCAGAGCGCTGCAGATACTGTCACTGTCGGGATTCTTGTGGCCAAAAACGTGGATCATAGACAAAGCCTCACAATTGGATACCCATAAAGGGGGCAACACTATGCGAAATCCCCCTCGTCAAGGCAACCCGATCCCGGCAGATGTTGCTGCCTGCTTGGCCAAATCCACCATTTTATTGATCTGGGTCGGTGATCTCACCGCTCTGACAAATGGCCGGGATGTATTTGCCCTGCTGACTCAGGATGCTTTTCCAGAGCCAGAGCCAGCCGATGGTTATGTTGCCACCAGGTTGGCCTGGGAATTAATGGTGCAGCAGCTCGCGGGCATTGGCCAGGGTAATGTCGGTGATCTGATCCCCTCCCAGCAGGCGAGCCAGTTCGTTGAGCCGGGCGCTCTGATCGAGCGCATCCATCCGGGTTTCGGTGGTCTTGCCGTCGGTGTGCTTGCTCACCACCATGTGCTGGTGGCCATTGCCCGCAACCTGCGGCAAGTGAGTGACCACCATCACCTGAGTCGACTCGCCAAGCTGGCGTAGCAGGCGACCCACCACGGCGGCAGTCGGGCCGCTGATCCCCACATCTACCTCATCGAAAATCAGGGTTGGAGTGGAAACCTTGCGAGCGCTGATCACTACGATGGCAAGGCTGATACGCGACAATTCACCGCCCGAAGCCACCTTGCCAAGCGGTTGGATGGGCTGACCCGGGTTGGTGGTGACCATAAATTCAACCCGGTCTATACCCAGCGGAGAGAGGCTGCTCTGGGCATCGGGGCGCACCTCGATGGCAAAGCGACCATCGGGCATCGCCAGTTCGTGCATGCTGCTGGTCACCTTGACGCCCAGCTCCTGGGCGTAACGCTGACGGCTCTGGCTAAGGGCCTCGGCGGCCTGAACAAAAGCCTGACGGGCCTCGGCCAGCTCATCTTCCATCCCCTCTAACCGCTCTTCGTCAGAGTTGAGGCGGGCGAGATCGGAGGCCAGCTCCTGATGGTACTGGGCCAGCTCTGCCGGTTTGACATGGTGCTTGCGTGCCAGATTGATCGCCTTGGAGAGGCGGGTTTCCAGCTCGTTGAAACGTTCGGGATCCAGCTCCAGCCGATCGAGGTAGCTGCGCAGTTCGCTGTGGCTCTCCTGCACTCCGATCAGGGCTTCGTTCAGCATCTCCAGTACCGGGGTGAGGCGGCTGTCCATGCTGACCAGCCCCTCGGCGCGATCGACGGCTGATTGCAGCAGCCCTGCGATAGTGGTCTCTTCGTTGTCATAGAGCAGGTCGAGACAAGCCCCACACTCCTGCATCAATTCGGTACCGTTGGCGAGACGCTGGTGCTCCTCCTCGATCTCTTCAAACTCGCCCGGCTGCAGGGCAAATTCGTCCAGCTCCTGCACCTGATACTCGATAAGCTGGCGACGGGCTTCCCGCTGCTGCTGCTCGGCCTTGAGCCGGTTAAGTTCGTTTTGCAGCTGGCGCCACTGCTGATAGTGCTGGCGTACTTCGTCGAGCAGCAGATGGTGGCCGGCGTAGCCGTCGAGCAGGGCGAGCTGGTAGTCGGGTTTGAGCAGCATCTGGTGGGCATGCTGACCGTGTACGTTGACCAGCAGCTGGCCCAGATTCTTGAGCTGGGTGAGGGGGACGGGCACGCCGTTGATATAGCTGCGCGAACGCCCTTCGGCAGAGATGACTCGCCGCACGATGCACTCACCCTCGTTCTCCAGCTCGTTGGTGGCGAGCCAGGCGCGGGCGGCCGGGTTGTTGTCGAGCAGGAAGCGTGCGCTGACCTCGCTTTTGTCGCTATCGGGGCGCACCATGCCGGCTTCGGCCCGCTCACCCAGACAGAGGCCGAGGGCGTCGATGGCGATGGATTTACCGGCACCGGTCTCACCTGTGATGCAGGTCATCCCCGGTTGCAGATCGAGTTCGAGAAACTTGACTATGGCGAAGTTGTTGACGGTCAGCTGGGTCAGCATGGTCTCATCCTGTATAGGTCAACATTACTGTGTATGCATCCAGTATATACTGGTCTTATATACAGTAAAGAGGGCTCCGTTATTTTTAACAAAGGAAAGCCGCGCCAGTGCGGTATAGCTATGAGAATGCTGTGCTGACTATTGGCGCGCGGTACTGATATGAGAGTGCAGGGGACGTTGCCACAAAAGAAAGAGAAGGGCGCCAATTCAGGCACCCTCTGTGGCAATGTCGTTGTCGGTCAGCGCCGATTAAAACAGCTTGCTACCCCAGCCGAGCTTGTTGCGCAGCACGTGGAAGTAGCTGTAGTCGAGCGGGTGAACCAGATGAAGCTGGTGGTGGCTCTTCTTGATGAGGATCTCGTCCCCCGGGTGGACCGCCAGGGTCACCTGACCGTCACAACTCACCTGCATGGCATCGTCCTGATTGTCCGGCGAGACCAGCAGCCGCACTTCGCTGTCGGCATCGAGTACAATGGGGCGACTGCTCAGGGTATGCGGGAACATGGGCACCAGCGTGATGGCGTTGAGCTTGGGGGTGAGGATGGCGCCACCTGCCGACAGGGAGTAGGCAGTTGAGCCGGTCGGTGTGGCGACAATGATGCCGTCCGAGCGCTGGCTATACATAAAGCTGCCATCGATATAGACCTCGAACTCGATCATGTGAGCGATCTTGCCCGGGTGCAGTACCGCCTCATTGACCGCCAGATTGCTCGACTTGCGCTCGCCGTGGCGATAGACCGAGGCTTCCAGCAGGAAGCGGTGTTCGCTCTTGTAGTGACCGGAGAGCACCTGCTCCAGCGGCAGCAGATAATCCTGCGGCGAGAGATCGGTCAGAAAGCCAAGGTTGCCCCGGTTGACCCCGATCACCGCCACATCGAAACGCGACAGCACCCGCGCCGCCCCCAGCATGTTGCCGTCACCGCCGACCACGATGGCCAGATCAGCCTGTTGGCCGAGCTGAACCAGATCCATGACGTTTTCATCGAGGATGCTCAGGGTCTGGGCAACCCGGCTCTCCACCAGTACCCGGAAACCGCGTGAGGTCAGGTATTGATGCAGGCCGGTCAGCGTCTGGTTGGCTCCCTCGTGGTGAGGCTTGCCAATCAGGGCGATGGTTTTGAACGGAGAATCCATAGTCTGTCGGGTCTGGGTGAGTATTGGGGGCAGTATACAGCGGTTTGTCACGCTTGTGACGTCCTCCCGCGCGCTTCCCTTGCTGAGGGGGGAGGGCTATCTCCTTGACGCTGCTGGTTAAAAGCTGAGCTGGATTGCCAGGGATGCAGCAAGGAAAGTGCCAATAGTCCTGTTTGAGTGACCTGGATTGCCCTTTTTCCCCTTGAAAGACAGGGATCCATCCCCATAATAGCGCCAACATAGTCGGTCTGATGTCACTGGTCGCTCAGCCAGACGTCAAGGCCCTCGTAAGTAACCCCGGAATCTGGAGATGTCATGAACCACGAAGAGCAAAAGGTTGAAGCGATGGAGCAAGTGGAAGCCCAGCCAGTCGAGCCGACCGATGTAGACAGTGAAGTGACAGCCGAGCAGGCCCGTATTGCCGAACTGGAAGCGCAGCTGGAAACCGCCATCCAAAAAGCGGCGGAAGAGCGTGAACGCGCCCTGCGTACCGCCGCCGAGATGGAGAACCTGCGTCGTCGTACCGAGCTGGATGTGGAGAAGGCGCACAAGTTTGCTCTGGAGAAGTTCGCCAACGAACTGCTGCCGGTGCTGGACAACCTTGAGCGAGCCATCGAACTGGCCGACAAGGAGAACGAAGCCCTCAAGCCGATGATCGAAGGTGTCGAGCTGACCCTGAAATCCATGCAGAGCGGCGTAGCCAAGTTTGGTCTGGTGGCGCTCGACCCGATCAACCAGCCGTTTGACCCCAACGCCCATCAGGCGATGAGCATGGTACCGAGTGCCGATGTGGCCCCGAACACCGTCATTGCAGTGATGCAGAAGGGCTATGACCTCAACGGTCGGGTGATCCGTCCTGCCATGGTGATGATCGCCAAAGCGGTCGACTGATTGGCTGTGGGTGCCCGAGCCCGCCCCGTGGCGGGCTTTTTGTTTCGCAGTGCAGCACCTGTTCATCTTGCCCGGTTTTACGGCTCAACGTGACCGCGCAACCATGACAAAGGGTGTGGTTTTTTAGGGTTGGGGCTTGAAGCTGCGTCTGGCGACCCCATATAGGGTGCAAGGCCGCGGCGGCACAAAAAATTTGATGCCGGGAGCTTGAAAGCCAGATTGGCAGCCCCCACCTAGCCGTTAACGCATTAAGGCGAGTTCCTCGCCAGTTTATTCAAAGTATTTGGAGATTCGTCAAATGGGTAAAATCATCGGTATTGACCTGGGTACTACCAACTCCTGCGTCGCTATTCTGGATGGCGACACTGCTCGCGTGATCGAGAACGCAGAAGGCGATCGTACTACTCCGTCCATCATTGCCTATGCCGATGATGGCGAGATCCTGGTTGGTCAGCCGGCCAAGCGTCAGGCCATCACCAACCCGAAAAACACCCTGTTCGCCATCAAGCGTCTGATCGGTCGTCGCTTTGAAGATGAAGAAGTGCAGCGTGACCTGAAAATCATGCCGTACGCCATCGCCAAAGCTGACAACGGCGACGCCTGGGTTGAAGTGAAGGGCAAGAAAATGGCACCGCCGCAGATCTCTGCCGAAGTGCTGAAAAAGATGAAAAAGACCGCCGAAGACTATCTGGGTGAGCCGGTAACCGAAGCAGTCATCACTGTTCCGGCCTACTTCAACGACGCCCAGCGTCAGGCTACCAAGGATGCCGGTCGCATCGCCGGTCTGGATGTAAAACGCATCATCAACGAGCCGACTGCTGCTGCTTTCGCTTACGGCGTGAACAAGGTCAAGGGCGAGCGCAAGGTTGCCGTATATGACCTGGGTGGCGGTACTTTCGATATCTCCATCATCGAGATCGACGAAGTGGAAGGCGAAACCACCTTCGAAGTACTGGCGACCAACGGTAACACCCACCTGGGTGGTGAAGACTTCGACAACCGCGTCATCAACTATCTGGTAGACGAGTTCAAGCGTGAACAGGGCATCGACCTGCGCAACGACCAGCTGGCTCTGCAGCGTCTGAAAGATGCCGCCGAGAAAGCCAAGATCGAGCTCTCTTCTGCCCAGCAGACCGACGTCAACCTGCCGTACATCACTGCAGATGCCACTGGTCCGAAGCACATGAACATCAAGGTGACCCGCGCCAAGCTGGAATCCCTGGTAGAAGACATGGTGAAGGACTCTCTGGAGCCGGTTCGTGTCGCCCTGAAAGACTCCGGTCTGGCAGTTGGCGAGATCGACGACGTAATCCTGGTTGGTGGTCAGACCCGTATGCCGCTGGTTCAGAAGACCGTTGCCGAGTTCTTTGGCAAAGAGCCGCGTAAAGACGTCAACCCGGACGAAGCCGTGGCCATGGGTGCTGCCATCCAGGGCGCCGTACTGTCCGGTGACAAGACCGACGTACTGCTGCTGGACGTCACCCCGCTCTCCCTGGGTATCGAAACCATGGGTAGCGTGATGACTGCGCTGATTGAGAAGAACACCACCATTCCGACCAAGAAGTCCCAGGTGTTCTCCACTGCCGAAGACAACCAGTCTGCCGTGACCATTCACGTGCTGCAGGGTGAGCGCAAGCGCGCCAGCGACAACAAGTCTCTGGGCCAGTTCAACCTGGAAGGCATCCGTCCGGCACCGCGTGGTCTGCCGCAGATCGAAGTGACCTTCGACATCGATGCCAACGGTATCCTGCACGTCTCTGCGAAAGACAAAGAGACCAACAAAGAGCAGAAAATCACCATCCAGGCCTCCTCTGGTCTGTCTGATGACGAGATCGAGCGCATGGTACGCGAAGCCGAAGCCAACGCGGCCGAGGACAAGAAGTTTGAAGAGCTGGTACAGGCTCGCAACCAGGCTGATGGTCTGGTCCACTCCGTACGCAAGCAGATCACCGAAGCCGGTGAAGCCCTGCCTGCCGACGACAAGACCAAGATCGAAGCCGCTCTGAGCGAGCTGGAAGTTGCCATCAAGGGTGACGACAAGGCTGCTATCGAAGCCAAACAGCAGGCTCTGCTGGAAGCGTCCCAGAAGCTGATGGAAATTGCCCAGCAGCAGGCTCAGGCCCAGGGTGCAGCCGGTGCTGATGCCGGTCAGTCCTCCTCTTCTGCCAAGGCTGACGACGACGTAGTCGACGCCGAGTTCGAAGAAGTGAAAGACGACAAGAAGTAAGCCCTACCCAGATGGGCGAAGTCCGCTTCGCCCATCGGCTTGGTCAATGAATTCACGGGCGTTGGGTAACCAACGCCCGTCTGCGTAACCACAGGATGAGTATGTCGAAGCGCGATTTCTACGAAGTACTGGGTGTGGCGAAAGATGCCGACGATCGCGAGATCAAGAAGGCGTACAAGCGCCTGGCCATGAAGTATCACCCGGATCGTAATCAGGGTGATGCCGCATCCGAAGAGAAGTTCAAAGAGGTCAAGGAAGCCTACGAGGTCCTGACCGATGCCAACCTGCGTGCCCGTTACGACCAGTATGGCCATGCCGGTGTCGACCCGAGCCAGGGTGGCGGTGGCCACGGTGGCTTTGGCGGCGGTGCCGACTTCGCCGACATGTTTGGTGACGTATTCGGTGACATCTTCGGCGGTGGCCGTGGCGGTGGCCGTCGTGGCCCGGCCCGTGGCTCCGACCTGCGTTACACCATGGAGCTGACGCTGGAAGAGGCGGTACGCGGGGTCTCCAAGGAGATCAAGGTGCCTACCCTGGTTCACTGTGAAGTCTGTAACGGCTCCGGTGCCCATACCGGTAGCAGCGCCCAGACCTGCCCGACCTGCCACGGCTCCGGCCAGGTGCAGATGCGTCAGGGCTTCTTTGCGGTGCAGCAGGCGTGTCCGCACTGTCACGGTCGCGGCAAGATCATCAAGGATCCGTGCCGCAAGTGCCACGGTGAAGGTCGCTACCAGCGCACCAAGACCCTGTCGGTGAAAATTCCGGCGGGCGTCGATACCGGCGATCGCATCCGTCTCTCCGGTGAAGGGGAAGCGGGGGAGGCAGGAGCTCCGGCAGGGGATCTCTACGTACAGGTGCACGTCAAAGAGCACGAGATCTTCGTGCGTGACGGCAACAACCTCTACTGCGAAGTGCCCATCAGCTTCACCGCAGCCGCCCTCGGTGGCGAGATTGAAGTGCCGACCCTGGATGGCCGCGTCAAACTCAAGGTCACTCCGGAGACCCAGACCGGCAAGATGTTCCGCATGCGCGGCAAGGGCGTGAAGTCCGTGCGCTCCGGCCAGGTAGGGGATCTGATGTGCAAGGTGGTGATCGAGACTCCGGTCAACCTCACCGAGCAGCAGAAAGAGCTGTTGCGCCAGCTGGACGAATCCTTCAGCGGCGCCGCTGCCAAGACCCACAAGCCGAAATCGGAAGGCTTCTTCGAAGGGGTGAAACGCTTCTTCGACGATCTGACCAGCTGATTTCAGCCACCCGAATAAACAGAGCCGGCCTTGTGCCGGCTCTTTTTTTGCCCGCCGTTTAGCCAGGATCCGCCCTATTGAGTGGATCCTGATGAGGGATCCTCCTCACAACTCCCGCCAATTCCTGCTGTACAAATGTTATCCCGCTCACACTGTTGCTGAAACGGTTTAGTTGTCATATTGAGTTGGCTAAATTGGTTTAGCTATGCTCCGTCTGTCGATAACAACAGCGCCCGTCCGGGCCACAGATGACAGGTGAGGAAGATGATGATGTTCAAGAGCAAGTTGGCGCTGGCGGTAGCGCTGGGACTGGGGATGATCAGCCCGCTGTGGGCGGCGCAGGCGAGTGTTGCAGGTGAGAGTGTCGAGGCCAGACTGGCGGCGCTGGAGGCGCGGGTACAGGCGGCCGAAGCGAGAGCCGAGGCGGCAGAGAGCCGTGCCAGTCAGGCGGAAGTGAAGGCGAGCGCGGCCAGCGAGCAGGCGCAGGTGGCCAACAACCGCAGCCAGAAGGTGGATGAGAAGACCGCTGGTGCCCAGGGCTTCGAGTTTCACGGCTATGCCCGCTCGGGCCTGTTGGTAAACAGCAATGGCAACGGCGGGCGCGGTGGCCCCTACATCACCCCGGCAGGATCCGTGGGCGGGGCTGTCGGTCGCCTTGGCAACGAGGATGACACCTACATGGAGGCCAACCTGCTGAAAACCCAGACCTTCGAGGATGGCAGCTGGGCCCGCTACAAGCTGATGCTGGCGGACGGGGTGGAGACCAGCAACGACTGGACTGCCAGTGATTCGAGCCTCAATACCCGTCAGGTGTTTGCCGAGATCGGCAATCTGGCGAGCTTCGACGGCCCCTTCAAGAATGCGGTGCTGTGGGCGGGCAAGCGCTTTGATCGCGACAACTTTGACATCCACTGGCTCGATTCCGACGTGGTGTTCCTGGCCGGTACCGGCGGCGGTGTCTACGACGTGCAGCTGGCCGACAGCTGGAAGGCCAACTTCTCCCTCTATGGCCGCGATTACGGCGACATCAGCGCCAGCGGTCTTTCCGATATCGAGAGCTACATCCTCACCATGAACAACCGCATCGGTAACTGGCAGTGGATGGTGAACGGTCTCTCGGCCAAGGACAATGACGCCCGCATCAATGACAAGGGGGCGGGCAGCGAGGCGGCGGACAAGGGGGCACACACCCTGCTGGCCTACCACGGCGAGAGCTTCTTTGGCATCAACCCCGGTTTTGCCAAGGCGGCGGTGCTGTACGGTCATGGGCTGGGGGCCGAGGTCAAGGGGCTGGGCTCTGACAGCGAGCTGTTGCCGGACGCCGATGCGGTGCGGATCGCCGTGTTTGGCGCTACCGATCTCAACTCGCGCTGGCGTTTTGCCCCGGCCCTGCTGGCCGAGCAGAGTCAGGATCGCTACGTGAAAGGGGACGAGTACCGCTGGCTCACCTTCAATACCCGGGTGGCGCAGGTGCTGAGCCAGAACGTCGAGCTGGTCTACGAGGCGGCCTGGCAGTACATGGATCTCGATCCCAAGGGCTACAAGGGACGCCAGGCGGTGAACGGCAATTTCACCAAGCTCACCTTCGCCCCCACCTTCAAGGCGCAGACCGCCGGTTTCTTCGAGCGGCCTGAGCTTAGGGTCTTCGCCACCTGGATGGACTGGTCCTCCGAGCTCGACAATTACGCCAGCGACGATGCCATGGGCCAGAGCAACTTCACCGCCGGTGGCGAGTGGAACTTTGGCGTGCAGATGGAAACCTGGTTCTAGTTCGTTATCCCGATCACAAAAATGGCAGCCGGTACCGAGATCTGTTGGTTGGCTAAAACGGTTTAGCTGATAATACCAACCAACAGAACAGAGTTCGGGTTTGACCGAGGATCCGATGCAGCAGTGGAGTAGCAAGGTGACGAATCGAGTGTGGGTAATGGGGGATGCGGTGGTGGACTTGATCCCGGAAGGGGCGTTGCACTACCTCAAGTGTCCGGGGGGCGCGCCCGCCAATGTGGCGGTTGGTGTGGTACGGCTGGGTGGCGATGCGGCCTTTATCGGCCGGGTCGGTGCCGATCCGTTCGGCCGCTTTATGGCCGAGACCCTGAGCGGGGAGGGGGTGGATGTGGCCGCGCTGCGGCTCGATCCAGACCATCGCACCTCTACCGTGCTGGTGGCACTGGATGACGAGGGGGAGCGCAGCTTCACCTTTATGGTGCGCCCCAGTGCCGACCAGTTCCTCACTCCAAATGAGTTGCCCCGCTTCGATGCCAGTCAGTGGCTGCTCACCTGCTCCATCGCGCTCGCCAACGAGCCGGTGCGCACCAGCTGCCTGCAGGCCATGGTGGCCATCAAGGCGGCGGGCGGGAGGGTCTGCTTCGACCCTAACCTGCGCCCCGAGGTGTGGGGCAACCCCGCCGAGATGCTGCCGCTGGTGCGTCAGGCCATTGCGCAGGCGGATGTGGTCAAGCTCTCCATCGAGGAGCTGCAACTGCTGAGTGGCGAGGATGAACTGGTCGCCGGGCTTGCAACTCTCTCTGGCCCCGCGCTGGTGCTGGTGACCAGAGGGGCGGCCGGGGTGGTGGCTCGCCTTGATGGCGAGTTGCTGGAGTGGGTGGGGCAGAAAGTGACGCCCATCGACACCACGGGGGCGGGGGACGCCTTCGTCGCCGGTCTGCTGGCGGCGCTGGCCGGGCGCTCGTCGCTGCCGACGCTGGCCGAGCTACCCGCCATTCTGGCTCAGGCCCACGGCTGCGGGGCGCTCGCCACCACCGCCAAGGGGGCGATGACGGCGCTGCCGACCCGCTCCGAACTGGATGCCTTTTTGCGATCAGACACAAGCGGCTGTTGATCTGCGGCTAGAAGCCCGGCTCGACAGCCCCTACTCTCATGTGACAAGGGCCCGCCAGCGTGGCGGGTCATAAGAGGAAGAATATGAATATCAGTGCGATAGCCAAGGATCTGGTGCCCCTGCTCGGGGGCAAGGAGAACATCGTCAGCGCTGCCCACTGCGCCACCCGGCTGCGGCTGGTGCTGGCCGATGACAGCAAGGTAAACAAGGCCGCCATCGACAAGCTGGAGGGGGTCAAGGGGTGCTTTAGCAACGCGGGCCAAATTCAGGTGATCTTTGGCACCGGTCTGGTCAACAAGGTCTATGCGGAGTTTGTGACGCTGACCGGTACCGGCACCGCCAGCAAGGCGGAGCTGACCGACATGGCGGCGGCCAAGCTCAACGTGGCCCAGCGGTTGGCGCGAACCCTCTCCAACATCTTCGTGCCGATCATTCCGGCCATCGTCGCCTCGGGCCTGCTGATGGGGCTGCTTGGCATGGTGCGCACCTACGGCTGGGCCAATGCCGACAGCGCCCTGTTTGTGATGCTCGACATGTTCAGCTCGGCGGCCTTTATCATACTGCCGATCCTCATCGGCTTTACGGCGGCGCGGGAGTTTGGCGGCAATCCGTACCTCGGGGCTACCCTTGGCGGCATCCTCACCCACCCGGCGCTGACCAACGCCTGGGGCGTGGCCGGTGGCTTCAAGACTATGGACTTCTTCGGGCTGGATGTGGCGATGATCGGCTATCAGGGCACCGTCTTCCCGGTGCTCTTGGCGGTCTGGTTTATGTCCCATCTGGAGAAACAGCTGCGCAAGCGCATTCCGGACGCGCTGGATCTGATCCTCACCCCGTTTCTCACCGTCATCATCACCGGCTTCGTGGCGCTGCTCTTTATCGGCCCGGCTGGGCGGGTGCTGGGGGATGGCATCTCGTTTGGTCTGAGCGCTCTCTATGAACAGGCGGGCTGGCTGGCGGGGCTGGTATTTGGCGGCACTTACTCGCTTATCGTCATCACCGGCATCCACCACAGCTTCCATGCCATCGAGGCGGGGCTGCTGGCCAATCCGCAAATTGGCGTCAACTTCCTGCTGCCCATCTGGGCCATGGCCAACGTGGCACAGGGTGGGGCTTGCCTCGCGGTCTACTTCAAGACTCGCGACGTGAAGATCAAGGCCATTACCGTGCCGGCTGCCATGTCCTGCCTGCTGGGTATCACGGAAGCGGCCATCTTTGGCGTCAACCTGCGCTACATCAAACCCTTCCTCGCCGGTCTGTTTGGCGGGGCCTGCGGCGGCGCCTACGTGGTGGCGGCCAAGGTGGGGATGACGGCGGTGGGGCTGACCGGTATTCCCGGCATGGCCATCGTCCAGCCCATGAGCCTTATTCATTACATCATCGGGCTGGTGATCGCCTTTGGCGCCGCCTTCGCCGCTTCCTACCTGCTCAAGTACAAGGTGGAGTGATGAAGGAAAGCGATCTTCTCAACCAGATTGTCCGGTCGCTGCTGGCCGGACAGCTCAAGGCGGCGGCCGATCCCCATCGGCCCCGCTGGCATCTGGCAGCCCCGGTGGGGCTGCTCAACGATCCCAACGGCTTTATCGAGCATGACGGGCGCTACCACCTCTTCTACCAGTGGAATCCACTGGGCTGCGAGCACCGCAACAAGGGCTGGGGTCATGTCACCTCCACCGATCTGCTGCATTGGCAGCACGAGCCGGTGGCGCTGTTGCCCACCGAAGCCTATGAGAGCCACGGCTGCTATTCGGGCTCGGCGGTGAGCGATGAGCAGGGGCGTCTGACCCTCATCTACACCGGCAATGTCAAATACCCGGATGGCAGCCGCACCGCCTATCAGTGTCTGGCCCGCGCCGACGGTGAGGGCGGTTTTGCCAAGCTGGGGCCTGTGCTGGATCTGCCCGCAGGCTACAGCGGCCACGTGCGCGACCCCAAGGTGTGGCACGACGGCAAACAGTGGCTGATGGTGCTGGGAGCCCGCACCCTGGATGACAAGGGGGAAGTGCTGCTCTATCGCGGCGAGACCCTGCAAAGCTGGCAGCGGGTGGGCCCCATCGCCGGTAGCGGGCGAGGGGGGCTGGGTGAGTTTGGCTATATGTGGGAGTGCCCGGATCTCTTCCCGCTAGGGGATCGCCATGTGCTGATCAGCTGCCCGCAAGGGATTGCCCCGGCAGGCGAGGATTATCCCAACCTCTACCAGTGCGGCTGGCTGGCGGGGGATTTCGACGGCGAGCGCTTCGAGCACGGGGCTTTCCACGAGCTGGACCGGGGCTTCGAGTTCTATGCCCCCCAGACCACTCTGGATAGCCAGGGTCGCCGCCTCCTGTTCGGTTGGCTGGGGCTGCCGGAGGAGAACGAGATGAGCCAACCTACTGTCGCTCACGGCTGGATCCACCAGATGAGCTGCCCGCGGGAGTTGTTCTGGCAGGATGAGTGGCTCTGCCAGCGGCCGGTGGCGGAGCTGGCGGCATTGAAGGGAGAGCAGACCCGCTTCGAGGGGACGCTTGGCGAGTTTCCGGGGTTGGCCATCGACTCGGCCTGGCTCGATCTGGACCTGTGTGGTGAGGGGAGCCTCTGGTTCGGTGCCGTGGCCGAGCTGGTGTGGCAGCCGGGGCGCATCACCTTGTGGCGCCAGAACTGGCAGAGCGGGGCGTGGGAGACCCGCAGCAGCCCATGGGCTGGCGGGCGGATCACCGTGCTATGCGATCGCTCCAGTCTGGAGTGTTTCATCGATGAGGGGCGTCACAGCCTGTCTGCGCGCTACTTCCCCGGGGAAAAGCCGCAACTTTCATCAGGCAACGGCGATGATGGCTGCAAAATTTGCCTCAATCACTGGCCGCTGTCGGCGTGCCTAGTACAATAGCCCGGTTCTAGTCAGCCGGGAGGCCAGGTGGAGAAGAAGAAACGGATCACGATTGCCCAGATCGCCGAACTGGCGGGGGTGTCCAAGGCGACCGCCAGTCTGGTGCTCAACGGGAAGAGTGCGGAGTACCGGATTGCCGACGATACCCGCAAGCGTATTCAGGCGGTGGCGGAGGAGTGTCACTACCTGCCGAGCTTTCATGCCCGCTCCCTGCGTGAGACCCGCAGCTACACCTGGGGGCTGGTGATCCCCGATCTCACCAACTTCGGTTTTGCCCGCATCGCCCGCGCCCTCGAGGCGCACTGCCGGGAGGCGGGCATCCAGCTGCTGATCGCCTGCTCCGAGGATGATCCCGCCCTCGAGCAGCGGGTGGTGGACAACCTCATCAGCCGTCAGGTGGATGGGCTGATTGTCGCCTCCAGCGGCCACAGCGATGACATCTATGCCCGCATCCACGACCGCCTGCCGGTGGTGCAGCTCGACCGCCACATCGGCGAGTCGCGCCTGCCCATGGTGATCTCCGATGCCTGCAAGGCGACCGCCGAGCTGGTGCGGGACATGGCCAGCGAGTGCGGCGAGGAGATCTACTACTTCGGCGGTTTGCTGGATCTCTCCCCCAGCCGTCACCGGCTGGCGGGCTATGAGCTGGGGCTCCATCGCGCCGGTTTTGAAGCCGATGCAGCCCGGGTGCGCCATCGCGACTATCAGCCGAGCTCCGGTTATCAGCTGATGGCTGAGCTGGTGGCCGAGCTGGGAGCGCCTCCCAGGGGGCTCTTTACCGCCTCCTTTACTTTGCTGGAAGGGGTGCTGCGCTACCTCAACGAGGCGGGGTTGATGGAAACAGGCATGCGCCTGTGCACCTTCGACGATCACGACCTGCTCGACTGCATTCCCATGCGCATCGACTCGGTAGCGCAGGATTGTCCGGCGCTGGCCCTCGCCGCCTTCGAGCTGATGCAGCAACTGATTGCGGGCAATCCCCCGGCGCAGACCGCCCAGGTGATCACCCCCAGGGTGCGCTGGCGCAGTCGCCGCTAGCCACTCTTCGCCCATCCATATGAAAAAGCCCCGCCATTGCTGGCGGGGCTTTTTGCTGCGGGCTGATGGCTCGTTCCTCTGACCGGCAGCTCAATCGGTGGTACTGGTGCGCCAGAACACCTGCTTGATATGGGGGTGGATGGCCAGCTTTTGCATCAGGGCATCCAGCTCGTCGCCATCGATGGAGGTAGCCAGCAGCACCGCCGAGATCTCCAGATCCCCCGCGCCAAACGGCTCGATGTCGAGTTCGCTCAAGGGGTAGTTGGCCTGCTCCAGCATCTCTTCCAGCCAGTGCAGCACCTCTTTTTGATGCTCGCGCTGGGTCAAGGCCGTCACCTTGTAGGTCACTTCGGTGTCGGTATTGTCTACCGGGCGACGGTTGATCTGGTTGACCAGCGGTCGCAGCAGGGTGTTGGCGGCCAGCACGAACAGGGCGCCCAGAATGGCCTCCATGGCTAACCCGGCGCCACAGGCGGCGCCGACTGCAGCGACACCCCAGAGGGTGGCGGCGGTGTTGATGCCGCGGATATTGCCCGACTCGCGCATGATGACGCCGGCGCCGAGAAAGCCGATGCCGGAGACGATATAGGCCACCACATGGACCACGTTGTAGTTGCCGCCGTGCAGGTCATAGATACGCTGGGCCAGACTGACGAACAGGGCGGCCCCCACGGCGACCAGCACGTTGGTGCGAAGGCCCGCGGTACGTTGGCGGTACTGGCGCTCCAGCCCGACCAGACTGCCGAGCACAAAGGCGAGCAGCAGGCTGGCCAGGGTGTCGAGCAGGGAGAGCATGTCAATTTGTTGCCACATCTTCATGGCGTATTCCTTCTGATAAGCGCTGGCTTGGCGCAATCCATGATGAAACGCCGGGAGGCGGATGGATCAGGGGATGATTGCGCGGATGGCCAGCAGACAAACAAAAACGCGGCGTCCCGGGGCGCGAGCATCATCAGATGCCCTGACGCTCGGAGAGGACGCAACAAGCGGGGCCAGCGTGGCTGGCCCCTTTCACTGTGGTTAACGCAGATGAGCGGTCAGTTGAGCTCGGGATCGCAGTCGATGCGCGGGCGCAGTTGCCAGCGCACCGGATGTGCTACTCCGACCTGATGAACGAACTGCACCAGATAGCGTCGCTGGGGCGGGGTGCACTGCAGGTTGAGCACCAGCTCTCGCCCGCCGCCGCGACCCGGCTTCATCGATTGCATCGGTTGCAGCCCCGCCGGTTGCAGGGTGTGGTTCACCATATCCAGCACCTGCTCCATATCGGCGCGATCCTCACAGCGGATCTGTAGCCGGTAGTGGTGCTGACGCTGTTTGCCGCCCAGCCAGCGTGGCAGCATGCCACGGCCGAGCCGGCTTAACAGGGGGTGAGCCCGGGTAGCAACAGAACCTGTTGCGACCGCGCGATCCGCAGCCGGTTTGATTGAGATAAAACGCATAGCAGCCTCCTTGTGGGAAGCAGAAACTATGCAGGCATGGCGACCGTGGCGGTTGGCCTCTGGTTGCCAGACGTCAAGTGTAAAAAGGGAGAAGAGGGGAGTGGATTTCCGCTTCTCGCAGGGTTGCGAGCATGCGGCAGAGAAAGACCTGCGGCTAGCTCGCGACCTTGGTACCGACGATGAGGGTCGGTCTACAACTGTCACTTGATGAGTTGCCCACTGATGGTCTCCGCTATTGATAAGAGGCTCGAATGATAGCCGAGCTGACGCAGAGGGTAAACCCCGAGCCAGTGGCGGAAACATCCTGAAACAAATTTGAGCTCTCACTTCGCCGCGACCGCTTGACGGCCGTTTGCGGTTGTCGAGACGTCTCTGTGCTGCTTGCCAGATCTTGCGCTGGAGCTTGCAGGGGCGGAATACCCCCACTTCGCCCAAGCCGCTTACTTAAACCCAAGTCGCCTCAGGATGATGGCTGCCGGGCAGAAACCGGTGAATGCGCTCTGGATCAGGTTGACCCCGACAAAGGCACTCAACCAGACAAAGCCCGGATGAACCCAGGTGGTAAGGATCAGCGAGAGCAGCAACATGCAACCCGCGACGATTCTGACTCCGTTATCTACTGTCATGGTCTTTCTCCCTATCTACTTTAGATATTGCTAATTTAGTGTTGTTTTATACAATAGAACAAATATCAGCAATTGCTAATTTACTCTTATGAGCCAATTCGACGAGATGAACAGACATGCGACAGCCGCAGCCTCCCTGCTCAAGGCGTTGGCTCATCCCGAACGCCTGATGGTGCTCTGCCAGCTGGTGGAGGGGGAGAAGGGGGTCGGGGAGCTGCTGGCCCACAGCCAGTTGGGGCAGTCGGCCTTCTCCCAGCAACTTTCGGTATTGAAGCGCTACGGCCTGATCCGTTCGCGCAAGGTCTCCCAGCAGATCTACTACTCGTTGGTGAGCGAGGCGGCCGCCGATTTGCTGGGGGCGCTGCAAACCCATTTTTGTCACTCAGAAAATAAGGAATCTTGATGATGGAAAGCCAATGGCTGCTCTCTCTGGGCGGCGGCATGCTGGCAGGGCTGTCGGCCCTGATCCTGATGTTGTTCAACGGCCGGGTCGCCGGGATCAGCGGTATTCTGGCCGGTGCACTGCAACGCAAAGCGCCCTGGCGCCTGTTCTTCTTGCTGGGACTGGGGGCGGGCGCCTGGTTGGCGCTGACTCTGGGTTGGGCCAGCATGCCCGCATTCACCACCTTGCCCGGTTGGCCAGTGTTGCTGCTGGCCGGTTTGCTGGTCGGCATCGGCACCCGTCTTGGCAATGGCTGCACCAGCGGCCACGGCATCTGTGGCATGGGGCGGCTCTCCCTGCGCTCCATTGTCGCCACCCTCACCTTTATGGCGGCTGGCTTTATCACCGTCTTCGTCACTCATCATCTGCTGTAAGGGGCTGATTGCCATGAAGTTGCTGACAAGTTTGTTTGCGGGCCTGCTGTTCGGGCTGGGGATGGCCATCTCCGGCATGGTGGATCCCGCTCGGGTCACCGGTTTTCTCGATCTGGCTGGCGCCTGGGATCCCAGCCTCGCCTTCGTGATGGGAGGCGCCCTGCTGGTCTTTATGCCGGGTTACTTCCTGCTGGTGAAACCCCGTCGTCAGAGCGTGCTGGGGGAGCCCATCGCCGCCGTACCAGCTCCTCGGCTGGATCGTCGTCTGATCGGCGGGGCCGCGCTGTTTGGCATCGGCTGGGGATTGGTGGGTATCTGCCCTGGGCCTGCTCTGAGTCTCATTTCCAGCGGGCAGCCCATGATAATGTTGTTTATAGCGGCCATGGTGGCCGGGATCTTGCTGTTTGACAGAGGGCTGGCCAGGGTGCTGAGCAAGGCGCCAGCTCGGGGAGTGGATAAGGTGCGCCAGTCCCATACCGCCTGATCCCGTGAAGTGACAGATTACGCCAGGGAAGGAGAGTAATGATGGAAATGATCCGGTTGCTGGGGATCACCTGGTTGGTGATGACATCGCAGGCCATGACATCCCCCCGGGCCTTTGCCGTGGACGGGGAGCCAGAGCCCTTGTTGACAGTGGCGCCACAGCCGGTGACCGACTGGCTGACGCTGGATGGCACCGTCAGTGCCATCAATCAGGGGACGGTGGCGGCCCAGACTAGCGGCCGGGTCTCCCGTATGCTGGTGGATGTGAACGATCAGGTGCAGGCGGGGCAGCCGCTGCTGGAGATCAGCGGCAAGGAGCAGTTTGCCGCCGTCACGGGTGCTGAGGCGCGGCTGGCGCGGGCGCAGGCCCAGCAAGTGGAAGCCGAGCGCCAGCTCGCCCGCTTTCAGGCGCTGATTGCCAAGGGGGTGATCACCCGCGCCCAGCTCGATAATGCCCAGGCGACGGATCGCGCCGCCCGCGCCGAGGTCAATGCTGCCGATGCAGCTCTCACTCAGGCCCGCGAGGCCTACGGTTATACCCGCATTCTGGCTCCCTACGCCGGAGTTGTGACCAAACGGCTGGTGGAGTTGGGGGAGACTGTCGCCCCCGGTACCCCGCTGCTCTCCGGCTTCTCCCTCGACACCTTGCGGGTGGAGGTGGAGTTGCCCCAATCCGCCCTTTCGCTGGCTCGTGAGCCTGAGGATGTGCAGGTGCTGCTGCCTGATGGCAAGTCTGTTACCCCGGTCAAACTGACCCGCTTCAACTATGCCGACAGCCAGAGCCACGCCTTCAGGTTGCGCCTCGACTTGCCGCCGCAAACCACCGGGGTATTGCCCGGCATGTGGCTCAAGGTGCAGCTCAAGCAGGGTGAGCGTCAGGTGTTGCAGGTGCCGGATCGCGCCTTGCTGCGGCAAGGGGAGTTCAACGGTGTCTACCTGCAACAGCCCGCTGGCTGGGCCCTGACGCCGGTGCGGGTAGGCCATTGCTTTGAAGGGCAGTGCGAGATCCTGGCCGGTCTGCAAGCCGGTGACAAGCTGGCCTCCGATGCCTGGGCGCAGCAGCAGGAGGTGGCTCATGAGTAGCGAGCTGAGCGGCAACAAGGAGAGGATGGGGCCTGCCGGTCGGCTGGCGGCGCTGTTTCAGGGCTCGGCCATCACTCCGCTGCTGGCGCTGGTGGGGCTGTTGCTCGGCCTGTTTGCGGTGCTGGTGACCCCCAAGGAGGAGGAGCCGCAGATCGATGCCACCTTCGCCGATGTCTACATTCCCTTCCCGGGAGCCACCCCGGCAGAGGTGGAATCCCTCGTCACTACCCCTGCCGAGCAGGTGGTCTCCCAGATAAAGGGGATAGATACCCTCTACTCTTTTTCCCAACCCGATGGCGCCCTGCTGGTGGTGGTGTTCAAGGTGGGGGTGAGCCGCGAGCAGGCCATCGTCGATCTCAACAACCAGCTCGACTCTAACCGCGACTGGTTGCCACAGGGGATCGGGGTCGGTCAGCCGCTGGTAAAACCCCGGGGGATCGATGATGTCCCCATCGTCAGTTTGACCTTATGGAGCAAAGATTGGAGCAAAGAGTGGAGCAAGCAACTGGGAGCACCCGAGCTGACCCGGGTCGCCCATGAGTTGGAGACCGAACTCAAGCGCATTCCCGGTACCCGCGATATCTACACGCTGGGCAGCCAGAGCGCCGTGCTGCGGGTGATGCCGGATCCGGCGGCCCTCAGTGCCCACGGCATCAGCTGGGGCGAGCTGAGCCAGCGACTTGCGGCCGCCAATCAGGTGGGCACGACACAGGCTATCGAGCAGAGCAACAGTGAGATTAAGGTGCAGGTGGGGCAGTTTCTGCAAAGTGAGCAGGAGGCTAGAGAGCTGGTGGTGGGGCTGCACGACGGCAAGCCGGTCTATCTGGGGGATGTGGCCAGGGTCTCTCTGGGTCAGGAGACCCCGACCAAGCGCAGCTGGATGGGGCTGGGGGATCGCAGCTATCCGGCGGTGACCCTGGCCATCGGCAAGCAGCCAGGCCAGAACGCGGTCGATGTGGCCAAGCGGGTGGAGGCGCGGGTCGAGAGTCTCAAGAATCGGCTTATTCCGGCCGGGGTCGAGGTGACGGTGACCCGGGACTACGGCGTCACCGCCGAGACCAAATCCAACACCCTGATCGGCAAGCTGATTTTTGCCACCACGGCGGTGGTGCTGCTGGTGCTGGTGAGCATGGGCTGGCGCGAGGCGCTGGTGGTGGGCGTTGCCATCGTCATCACCCTGGCACTGACCCTGTTTGCCAGCTGGGCCTGGGGCTTTACCCTCAACCGGGTGTCGCTGTTTGCGCTGATCTTCTCCATCGGCATTCTGGTGGATGACGCCATAGTCGTGGTGGAGAACATCCACCGCCATCGCGGTTTGGGCAAGGGGTCGCTCAAGGAGCTTATTCCGGGGGCGGTAGACGAGGTGGGGGGGCCGACCATACTGGCGACCCTGACCGTCATGGCGGCTCTGCTGCCGATGGCCTTTGTCAGCGGGCTGATGGGTCCTTACATGAGCCCCATCCCCATCAATGCCAGCATGGGGATGCTTATCTCCCTGCTGGTGGCCTTCATCTTCTCCCCTTGGCTGGCGAGCCATTTGCTCAAAGGTGAGGTGCACGGTGCCCACGGCGAGGCCAAGGCGGGTCTTTTTCACCGGCTGATGACCCCTTTCCTGATTGGTGATGGCGCCAAGCGCGCCAGACGCAAACTCTGGCTGGTGGTGTTGCTGCTGGTCGGGGCCGCCACCGCCATGCCGGTGGTGCAGTGGGTGGTGCTCAAGATGCTCCCCTTCGACAACAAATCGGAATTTCAGCTGGTGCTCGATATGCCGGAGGGAGCCACGCTGGAGCAGACCGAGCGCACCCTGCTGGCGGTCGGGCGGGAGCTTGCCAAGGTGGAGGAGGTGAAGGATTACCAGATCTACGCCGGCACCGCCGCCCCCATCAATTTCAACGGTCTGGTGCGCCACTACTTTATCCGCAGCGGCGCCAACGTGGGGGATATTCAGGTCAATCTGGTGGACAAGCATGAGCGGGAGCGCAGCAGTCACCAGATTGCCCAGTCGGTTCGGGAGCCGCTGCAGGCCATCGCCAGTGCGGTGGGGGGCAACCTCAAGGTGGTGGAAGTGCCCCCCGGCCCGCCGGTCTGGTCACCCATCGTTGCCGAGATCTATGGCCCGACTCAGGCTGCCCGCGAAGCGGCAGCGCGCGCCGTAGAGGCTCGCTTTGTAGCCACCGCGGATCTGGTGGATGTGAATATCTATCTGACCGATCCGCAGCCCAAGTGGCGGCTGGTGGTGGATCGCAGCAAGGCGGCCCTGCTCGGGGTCGATCTCGGGGATCTGGTGAACACCCTCAATGGCGGGGTGGGTTATCAGGATGCCAGCTGGCTGCAGGGGCACGGCGCCAAGTATCCGGTGCCGATCCGCATCGAACTGGCTCCCGGTGACAAACGGGATCTGGCGGGTGTGCTGGCCCTCAAGGTGCGCAGCCAGAGCGGCCAGCTGGTGCGGGTCTCCGAGCTGGTAAGTCGCCGTGATGAGGTGGCCCCCAGCTATATCATGCACAAGAACATGCAGCCCATGGTGATGGTGGTGGCCGACATGGGTGGCCACACCGACAGCCCGCTCTACGGCATGTTTGCCGCCGGTGCCGATATCGACCTGCCCCAATATTACGTGCAGCAGCCCGACAAGCTGGGGGAGGTGGCGCTGTTGTGGGACGGGGAGTGGAAGATCACCTACAAGACCTTCCGCGACATGGGTATCGCCTACGGAGTGGGGATGATCCTCATCTATCTGCTGGTGGTGGCCCAGTTCCGCTCCTATCTGGTGCCGCTCATCATCATGGCTCCCATTCCGCTCACCATCATAGGGGTGATGCCGGGCCACGCCCTGCTGGGAGCCCAGTTTACCGCCACCTCGATGATCGGGATGATCGCCCTGGCCGGGATCATCGTACGCAACAGCATCCTGCTGGTGGACTTTATCGAGCAGCAGCGCAGCGCCGGGGTGGCGTTCGAGCAGGCGGTGATCGAAGCGGCGCAGGTGCGGGCCAAACCCATCATGCTGACGGCGTTGGCGGCGATGATCGGGGCCCTGTTTATCCTCGATGATCCCATCTTCAACGGACTGGCCATCAGCCTGATTTTCGGGATCCTGGTCTCCACTTTGCTCACCCTGGTGGTGATACCCTTGCTCTATTATGCCCTGCTCTCCCGACGCTCATGACGGGAGTCACTAGCGAAAGGATGCGCGATGAAGAGAGGTTGGTTGTGGTGGGGAAGTGGCGCCGTGGTAGCGGTGGCTGCTGTGGCATGGTGGTGGCGACCGCAGCCGACGCCGATCAGGCTGGCAGAGGTCGGGCGGGGGGATGTGTTGGTCACTGTGGTCAACACCCGGGCTGGCACCATCAAGTCGTGTCAGCGGGCCGGGCTCAGTCTGCCCGGTGGCGGCGTGGTGGAGCAGATCGCCGTCAAGGCCGGGGAGCGGGTAGCCCGGGGAGATCTGCTGCTGACCCTCTGGAGCGACGATATTAACGCCGATCTCGCCCGGGCCCGCGCCCAGCAGGCCCTTGGCAAGACCCAGCGCGAGGAGCGTTGCAGCGAGGCGGCCTACTACGAGCGGGAGGCTAACCGGCTGGCCACCTTGCTGGCCAAAAACCTCACCTCCCGCACCCTCGCCGAGCAGGCCCAGAATCTGGCCGATACCCGCCGCTATGTTTGTCAGGCATCCCGTCAGCAGGAGCGGGTTGACGAGGCGCAGGTCGCCCAGGTGGAGGCCCGCTTGAGCGAGCGTCGCCTGCTGGCGCCGTTTGCCGGAGTGGTGGCTGAGGTCAACAGTAAGTTGGGCGAATACATGACTCCCTCACCGCCCGGAGTAGCCATGCCTCCGGTGATCGATCTCATCGACGATCGCTGTCTCTATGTCTCAGCCCCCATCGATGAGGTGGATGCCGCCCGCCTCAAGGTGGGCCAGTCAGCCCGGGTACTGCTCGATGCCATGCCCGGGCGCGATTTTGCCGCCACCGTCACCCGCATCGCCCCCTATGTGAAGGAGCTGGAGAAGCAGGCCCGCACCGTGGAGGTGGAGGCGGCGCTCACCGCTGTGCCCACCGATGTCCCCCTGCTTATCGGCTACAGCGCCGACCTTGAGGTCGAGGTGACCCGCGCCACCGATGTGCTGCGGGTAGCGGCCAGCAGCCGGGCCGACGATGGCAGTGTGCTGCGGCTGGAAGGGGATAAGCTGGTGCGGGTGGTACCCCGTTGGGGCGTGGAGAACTGGAACTGGATTGAAGTCGCCGAGGGGCTCGCTGCCGGTGATCGGCTGGCGGCCCAGCCCGGACAGATTGTCGGGGAGGGCCCTTTCAGCGCCGCCACGGAGCAGACGGATGAGTGATCTCATTCGCCTTGATGCCGTCAGCCGTCGTTTCACTCTGGGGGGAAACGAGGTGGCCGCCCTCGATCGCGTATCCCTGCGGGTTGCCGAGGGGGAGTATCTGGCGGTGATGGGCCCCTCGGGCTCCGGCAAATCGACCCTGCTCAATGTGTTGGGGCTGCTGGATCGGCCAGACGAGGGGCGCTACTGGCTGGGAGGGGAGGACACCGCCACCCTGTCAGAGCCAGCGCTGGCCCAGCTGCGCGGTCATCGCATCGGCTTCGTGTTCCAGTCGTTTCACCTCATCTCCCGCCTCACCGCCCGTGAAAACGTCGAGCTGCCGCTGATGCTGTGCGGGATCGCCCCCGCCGAGCGCCATCGCCGCAGCCAGCAGTTGCTGGGGGAGCTGGGGCTGGATAATCGTGCCGGACACCGCCCTGCCGAGCTCTCCGGCGGTCAGCGTCAGCGGGTAGCCATCGCCCGGGCCATGGCGATGGAGCCGCGGCTGATCCTGGCCGACGAGCCCACCGGCAATCTCGACTCCCGCTCAGGGGAGGAGGTGATTACCCTGCTGGAGGGACTCAACCGGGGGCAGGGTATTACCTTGGTGGTGGTGACCCACGACCCGCGCCTCGGTGATCGGGCTGGCAGGCGGATCCTGATGAACGATGGTCGTATCAATACCGATAGTGGGGGGGGGTGAATGCGGCGGCCTGATGTGATCCGCTTTGCCGCCGTGGCCCTGCTGCGCCAGCGCTCACGGGCGCTGGTGTTGATCCTGGCGGTCAGCTTGAGCGTCACCTCTGTGCTGCTGCTCACCGCGCTGGGGGAGGGGGCGAGGCGCTATGTGGCCGACCAGTTTAGCTCCCTTGGCAAGGATCTGCTGGTGATGTTCCCGGGCCGCAAGGAGACCACCGGCGGGCTGCCGCCGGTCACCGGCAACAGTCTGCGGCAGATCACCCTCGATGACATGCACTACCTTGGCCAGCACCAGCCAAACCTGCGGCTGGTGCCGCTGGTGATGGGCTTTGCCGAGGCCAAACAGGGGGCGCGGTTGCGTCAGACCATGCTGCTTGGCAGCAGCAACGGGCTGCGCGATACCCACGGGCTGGAGCTGCTCTCCGGCCGCTGGCTGCCGGGAGATGCCGCAGAGGATCGCTCGGCCGTTCTGCTCGGGGCCAAGGTGGCCCGTGAGCTGTTCGGTCAGGCCGATCCGGTCGGCCAGTGGCTGCGTTTTGACAATCGTCGCTTTCGGGTGGTGGGGGTCTTCACCAGCCAGAGCAGCAATCTGGGGATGGACATGGCCGAGGCCGCGCTGATCCCGGTCGGTAGCGCCATGCGGCTGTTCAATACCGAGGGACTGTTTCGGCTGCTGATCCAGCCGCTGGCGGGGCAAGCCGTGCCCTCGCTGGTCAAGCGACTGGAGCAGTTGATGCAGGCGCGCCATGGGGTGCTCGATGTGACAGTGGTGCGCCGTGACGCCATGCTGGCTACCTTCTCCACCATTCTCTCGACCCTCACCCTGGCAGTTGCCGGTATCGGTGCCATCAGCCTGCTGGTCTCCGGCATCATGATGATGAATCTGGCGCTGATCAGCACCCGCCAGCGCACCGGCGAGATCGGCCTGCTCAAGGCGCTGGGGGCCGACAGTCGCCAGATCCGCCAGCTATTTTTGTGGGAGGCGCTGCTGCTGAGCGGCAGTGGCGCGCTGTTTGGCACTGTGTTGGGCTATGCCCTTGTTGCCCTCGCCGGAGTGATTTGGCCCGGATTTCCGGCGGCGGTCCCTCTGCTCGCGACCCTCTGCACCATACCGGCGGCCCTGCTGACCGGGCTGTTTTTTAGCTGGCTGCCCGCCTCCCGGGCGGCACGGCAAGATCCGGTCAGCAGCCTGCGCAGCGGGCAGTGGAGCGGTGGCTGATGCGCGCTGTCGATCTGCTGTTCTGGCTCTGGCGTGCCTTGCTGGCGGGGCGCAGTCGCAGCCTGCTGTCGGCGCTGGGGATAGCCATCGGGATCGCCTCGGTGACCCTGCTCACCGGCATCGGCGAGGGGCTCAGGCTCTATCTGCTCGACAGCTTCTCCCAATTCGGCACCCGGCTGATCTCCGTGACCCCGGGCAAGACCGAAACTGCCGGCGGCCCGCCCGGCATCCTCTCCAGCAGCCGTCCCCTGCTGCTGGAGGACGCCGATGCCCTCGCCAGATTGGCAGGGGTAGAGGCGGCGCTCCCTGTGGTGCAGGGGCAGGGGGAGGTGCGCAGCCGTGGGCTGACCCGCAGCACTGCCATTCTGGGCACAGGTCCGGCGGCGCTCTCCGGCTGGCGCCTCACCCTGGTGCAGGGGCGTTTTCTGCCCGCGGATGACAGTGCCATGCCCCGCGCCTATGCGGTGCTGGGGGCCAAGGTGGCGGCTGAGCTGTTTCCCGGCGGCGATGCGCCGGGCAGTCTGCTGCGGGCCGGTGATCGCCGTTTTCGGGTGGCCGGGGTACTGGCCCCCAAAGGGCAATTTCTCGGCTTTGATCTGGACGACATGATCTATCTGCCCGCCGCTCACGCCCAGGCGCTGTTCAACAAGGAGGGGCTGCAGGAGATCGACGTCATCTATCGTGCCGGGCAGACGGAGGCCGATATCACCGCGCAGATCCGGCGGGTGCTGATCGCCCGCCACGGCGCCGAGGATTTCACCCTCACCTCCCAGCAGGACATGCTGACCAGCCTCGACAAGATACTCTCCATCATCAAGCTGGCGGTTGGCGGGCTCGGTATTATCTCGCTGCTGATCGGGGCGGTCGGCATCTTCAGCATCATGAGCATCGCCCAGCAGGAGCGGATCCCCGAGGTGGGCTTGCTGATGGCGTTGGGCTGCCCACGGCGGCGTATTCTATTGCTGTTCCTGCTCGAAGCCGTGGTGCTGGCGCTGCTGGGCGGGGCCATGGGACTGACCCTGCTCGGCGGGCTCAAGCTGCTGCTCACCCTGCTGGCGGCCGGCTTGCCGCTCACCCTCCATCCTCTCTATCTGCTGCTGGCGCTCGGTTGCAGCGCTCTGGTTGGTCTGCTGGCCGGGGTCGCTCCTGCGCTGCGGGCAGTGCGTCTCGACCCCGTGGTTGCCCTGCGCGGTGACTAGGTCGCCCCTTTCGCAAGAGGCGCGTTACGCTCGGGGCTGAACAGGGGGGACTAGGTGACCACCTCCGCAACCGGCACGCTGCGCTCGGGTCTGAACAGGGGAAAGTAGCGGCGATCTGCCTGACTCATGTGGCCGACCACCAGCTCCTGAATGATGAAGTTGAGCAGCTCGTCGTTGCCCAGCGTCCCCGCTTTGGCGGCGTGCAGTAGCTGACCTGCCTTGTTGAGCAGGCGCTGGTGATCCTGACGGTGGCTGACGAGTTCCTCGTAGTCGATCTCCGCCAGCATCTGCTCTTCAAAGGCGAAGTGATGGCGGGCCATGTCGAACAGGCTCTCCAGACTCTCCAGAAACGGGGCCGGATCCTCGTGCTGATCTTTCATCCGCTCCAGCAGCCGGTTGGTCAATACGAAGAGCTGGCGATGCTCGGCATCGATGCGCGGGTGACCGCACTCGTGGCCGGGTTGCCACAGCAGGGCGCCCTGCTCGGGATCAAGGCCTTCGGTAAAGAGGCAGACCCGGCCGCGGCCGCGATTCTTCGCCTGATACATGGCCTGATCGGCGTGGTGCATCAGGGTTTTGGCATCCTCCCCGTGCTCGGGATAGAGCGCCAGCCCGATACTGCTGGAGATGAGCAGCTCCTGCCCCTCCAGCTGGAACGGATGGCGCAGCTGCTGGTGCAGCTTGTCGGCCATCGCCAGCACTTCGTCGCCACTATCCGGCAGCAAGATAACGAACTCGTCGCCCCCCAGCCGTGCCACCAGATCCTGTTTGCGCACGCAGTGGCTCATCCGCTCGGCCACCATATTGAGCAGAATATCCCCGGTTTCATGGCCGAAGGTGTCGTTGATCGGCTTGAAGTGATCGAGATCGATAAACATCAGCGCCAGCGGACGGGGCGTCTCCTGCTCCATCAGCTCCTTGAGCCGTTGCTGCAGCAAGCGGCGATTGGGCAGCCCGGTGAGGGGGTCGTAGAAGGCGAGGCGGCGCATCATCTCCTCCCGCGCTGCCCGCTCGGTGATATCCCGGGTGACCCCGAGGATCGCCTCCGGCTGGGAATTGTGGTTGCCATGGAGGGTGGTGATGGTCTCGGTCGCCACCAGATGGCCATCCTTGTGGCGCAGCTGGGTGCGAATGACCCGGCGAGTCTGGTCATGTTCCCCCCGCTGCCAGGCCTCCAGGGTGGCGGAGATCTCCTCGCGCAGCAGTTGCCTTGAGGCATCCGGCAGCAGCTGTTTGAGGGGCAGGGCAAACAGCTCGGGGGCCTCGTAGCCGCTAAGAGGAGTGATGGCTGGGCTGACATAGCGAAAGCGCAAGCTGGCGGCATCCATGGTCCAGATCACATCGGCGCTGTTCTCCGCCACGAATCGATAGTGCTGCTCGCTCTGGGCCAGTTCACGGGTCAGCCGCTGGCGATCCCGTGCCTCCTGGCGCAGGCGCAGATAGAGGTGCAAGAAGATGCCGAGCAGGGTCATCAGGGTAAAGGTGATGAGCATGGCCACCGCCACGCTCTTGTCGAGCAGTTGCCGTTGCTGGCGCAGCCGCTCCTGCGCCGGGTCGTAGATAAAGCGGTCTAGGTTGGGCAATACCGCGAGCATGCCCGCCTCCAGATAGGTTTTGGCGATCTGCAGCCAGCGCTCCTGCTGCATGTAGCCAGGTTCGATCAGATCCGGCTGCATCAGCTCTCTGGTTTCGCGAGCCTCGAACTCCAGCTGTTCACGGCCAGCCCCGGTCGGGTACTGCTCCATGATGAGGTTGATCATCTCTTCGGGGTGGTCCATCGCATAGCGCCACCCCTTGAGGCTGGCCTGCTGGAAGGCGTAGACCCGATCCTGTCGGGTGATCAGCTCCCGCTCGGAGGTAAACAGGTTGTCGCCGTAGAAGTCGAAGTCGATGGTGCGCGGACTGAAGACCCGATAGGGGATCCCTTTTTGTTGCAGATAGAAGGGCTCGGTAGTGCTGTAGGCGCTGATGGCATCCACCTTGCCCGCCAGCAGCGCCTCTATCCCCTGTTTGTAGGGAAGGGTGACCCAGTCGCGGCTGCGGGTCTGGTGAGAAAGGTAGGTCAGCAGCTCGTTGGAGCCAGGCTCCAGCATCAGTCGCTTGTTGGCCAGATCGGCCGGGTTGCGAATATCTGGCCTATCCAGCGTGAGCAGAACCAGCGGCGAGTGCTGCAGCAGGGCGGCGAGCACCACCACCGGGCGACCGGCAGCCCGATCCAGCAGCAGGTCACTGCCGCTGATGCCAAACTGGGCCTTTCCCGAGATCACCTCGCTGACCACATCGGTGCGGGAGTCCGCTTCACGCAGGGTGACATGCAGACCGGCCTCCCGATAAAACCCTTTGGCGATGGCCGCGTAGTAACCGGCAAACTGGAACTGGTGTTGCCACGGCAACTGGACGATAACCTGCTCGCCGGCTCGCACGGGGGAAGAGGTCAGGGTCGCGATGACCATACTGACCAGCATTGGCATAAACCAGCTGAGGGGCTGGCGGGGGGATGCGTTCTCCGTCATACAACGTTTCTCTCGGGAGCGATGTCTAGGCTAGATTCAAGCAATTTTGTGTCACCTGCAAGGGGAGAAAAGGCGTTTGCAATGGGGTATAGGGGGGTTGGGAAGTCATTTTTGTGTCGTTCATCACACGGGATGGATACATGCCGTTTTTTTGCAAGTTATGTGACCAATAAGAGAGTCATATGGCCTATCTAAGTGGTCGCATTCTAGCCACTTTTTCCCGTTTTTATCGTTGTCATTGTGGCTTGACTGCATTTTTTCCGTGGTTGCACGTCAAGCTGTGTCGTTATATCAATAGATACTTTTATGTGGCGGTCAGGTGTGACGCAAATGTATCGCGGCGGCTGCGCACCGGTTAATGTGCGACAGCTCAGTGATGGTACCCCGTCAGTGTTATCATGCTGCCCCCAGTTCCGGATAAGGTCTTTTTATGTCCCGCTTGCGTCTGCTTGTCTCCGACTCTCACGATCCCCTGTTCAATCTGGCCGTTGAGGAGTGCATCTTCCGCCAGATGGACCCCGGCCAGCGGGTGCTGTTCCTCTGGCGCAATGCCAATACCGTGGTGATTGGCCGTGCCCAGAATCCGTGGAAGGAGTGCAATACCCGCCGCATGGAAGAGGACGGGGTGACCCTGGCGCGTCGCAGCAGCGGTGGCGGCGCCGTGTTCCACGACCTTGGCAACAGCTGCTTCACCTTCATGGCGGGCAAGCCGGAGTATGACAAGAGCGTCTCCACCGCCATCGTGCTGGACGGGCTCAAGCGATTGGGGATCGAGGCGTTTGCCTCCGGTCGCAACGATCTGCTGGTGGCCACCCCGGACGGGGAGCGCAAGGTATCGGGGTCGGCCTATCGGGAGACTCTGGATCGCGGGTTCCACCACGGCACCCTGCTGCTGGATGCCGATCTCGGCCGCCTTGCCAACTACCTCAACCCCGACCCCAAGAAGCTGGCGGCCAAGGGGATCACCTCGGTGCGCAGCCGGGTGGCCAATCTGTGCGAACTGCGGCTGGGGATCGACCATCAACAGGTGAGCGAGGCGCTGCAGGAGGCCTTCTTCCACTATTACGGCGAGCGAGTTGAGCCCGAGCATATCTCCCCGGAGCAGATGCCGGATCTGCCGGGCTTTGCCGAGACCTTCGCTCGCCAGCGCAGCTGGGAGTGGAACTATGGCCATGCCCCGGCGTTCAGCCATCTGCTGGAGGAGCGGTTCAGCTGGGGCGGGGTGGAGCTGCACTTTGATGTGGAGAAAGGGGTCATCACCCGGGCGCAGCTCTTTAGCGATACTCTGGATCCGGCCCCGTTTGATCTGCTGGCGGCCGAACTGGCGGGTTGCGGCTATCGGCCGGACGCTGTTGCCGCGCGCCTGCAGCCCTGGCTGGCGGCCTTCCCGCAGCAGCAGAGCGAGCTGGCGGAGTTTGCCGAGTGGCTGTTGGCCTCCCTGCGTTGAGGGGGGCACTGCGCTGATGGTGGTCTGGTAGTAAGGACTCTGTCAGCCAGGATGGGAGCAAGATCACGAAATATAAAGAGGCGCCTCAAAGGCGCCTTTTTGCCAGCCCTTGTGATGGCTGATACATGACAAAAAGTAGGGTAGGCCATTAGATATTGTCACTGTCGGCCCCGCTGGTACAGGGGTATAACGGCCGCACATTTGCTGTACTAATGGTATAAAAATGAGTGACTTAGTTTATCTGCAAGACGAAAGCGTCAATGCCGTCCACCCCGATTTCTCCGCCCGTTTCACCACCGTCAAAGCCAACTTTTTCTCGCGCAATCCCGATCTCTGGCCCGTTTTTCGCGAACCCGGATTTGCCACCCTCAATGAATTTCGGGCCCGTGGCCTGGCGCCGGATGCCCGCCTGAATGCCTGGCCTGATGGCCGTGCCCGCCTGGCCGATCTCTGCGAGACCATGCCGGTGCCCGCCACCATGCGCACCCCGGGCGAGCCGATGGCCGAGTTGCTGTTTGCCGCTGCTCTATCGAAGGATTGGGAGAACCCCTCCAGCGTCGAGAACGTCATCACCATGTCGGCGGATCCCGCCATCTACGGCGCCCAGCTGGGCATTCTGGCCAACCCCAATCTGGTCTATTCCGAATACGCCGGGGTCGCCGAGGAGCTGGAAAAGAAGGTGGTGCGCCAGATTGCCCTGCTGGCAGGCTATGACCCCGAGCGGGCCACCGGCATCTTCACCCAGGGGGGGACCTTCTGTAACCTCTACGGCTACCTGCTCGGCATTCGCAAAACCTTGCCGGAGGCCAAGCACAAGGGGCTCGGCCACTATCAGGATTACCGCATCATCAACTCCCAGGGCGGTCACTACTCCAATATCACCAACCTCTCCCTGCTCGGGGTGGACATCGAGAACAAGACTATCCGCATTCAGGTCGGCGAGAACAACGACATCGATCTCGACCACCTCGAGCGCACCCTGACCGCCTGTTTTGCCCTGAAACACGTGGTGCCCACCATCATGCTCACCATGGGCACCACCGACACCTTCGGGGTGGATCAGGTGAAACCCGTGTTCGAGCTGCGCAATCGCCTCTGCGAGCAGTTCGAGGTGGCGGTCAAGCCCCATATCCACGTCGATGCCGCCATCGGCTGGTCGATGATCTTCTTCCTGGGTTACGACTTTGCCGCCAACCCGCTCGCCATCAACAGCGCCACCCTGGCGGGGATCGAGCGCAACGTGACACGCTTTGCCGAGCTCAAATATGCCGACTCCTTCACCGTCGACTTCCAGAAGTGGGGCTATGTGCCCTACACCTCCAGTCTGGTGATGATCAAGGAGCAGGATGACCTCAAGGCGATGGAGAATGACCCGGAGAACTTCTCCTACTTCGAGCGGGACATTCAGGGCCAGACCCACCTGCAATCCACCATCGAGTGTTCCCGCGGCGCGAGCGGTCTGTTTGGTGCCTATGCTGCGCTCAACTATATGGGGGTCGAGGGGTATCGCACCGTGCTGGCCCACTGCCTGCAAAATGCCAACTACTTCCGCTTCCGGTTAAGCCAGCTGGGCAACGTCAAGCTGGTGGCGCAGGAGAATCAGGGGCCGAGTGTCGGCTTCAAGATCTACAATCCCGAGTGGGTGAGCGATCCGGAAGCCGAATTCGCCTTCGAGCTGGCCCGCTCCGGCGATCCTGCCTACAAGGCGCGTTTGCAGCGTAACACTGACTACCACCGCAGCCTGTTCAAGGGGCGCGGCAAGGTGGGGCTCTACACCAACTGGGTGGAGGCGGTGGCCCATTCCAACTATGACGCCCGTGGCAAGTACTCCTACATCGCCGGGGAGAAGGCGGTATTTATGAACCCCGCCTGCACCCGCGAGCAGATCGACGCCTTTATCGACCATATTCGCGGTTGAGGGCAGTTGCCCTGACAGTCGAGCGCGGTCAATGGTGGCAAGAGGTGGTTGGGGTGTATCACGCCAACAGATAGACAAAGGGCAAGCTGGCTGGCTTGCCCTTCTGTTTTTGCAGTACTGTGCGTAAGTAGTGGGAAAGACCGGGTTCAGAGGGCCAGCAGTTGCTCGTTCTCGACAATCTCGCACCCGGCAGGCAGTTTCGAGAGGGCGATCATGGCACGGGCCACCTGACGGGCCTCGATGGCGCGCCAGCGGGCGAGCTTGCCCACCAGCAGTGGCCGAAACAGCGGATAGATGGTCTGAAAGATCTGCTCGGAGAGGCGCGGTGGCTGGCGATCCCCGAGCAGCATGGCGGGCCGCACGATGGCGAGCCGTGGCCAGGATTGGGCCAGCAGGGCCTGCTCCATCTCCCCCTTGGTACGCGGATAGAGAGCCGGGGACGATGCGCTGGCTCCCATGCTAGAGACCACGATGAGGCGTTGACAGCCGTGGCGGCGGGCCAGTTCGGCAAAGGCGACCACATAGTCGAGATCGACCCGGCGAAACGCCTCGGCAGAGCCCGCCTCCTTGCGGGTGGTACCGAGGGCACAGAAGGCGATATCCACCGGGCGGGAGAGGGTGACGCTGGCCAGATCATCAAAATTGACTGGCAGCCAGTGGTGTGCCTCCTTGCCCGGCTTGCGACAGAGCAGGGTCAGTTCATGTTCGGCAGGCAGTTGCTGCAGCAGTTCGCGACCGATCAGGCCGCTGGCTCCGGCAATCAGGATCCGGCTCATGGGGATTCTCCCTGTGTCATTCGATGGTGTTGATGCCATGGTGGCTGCTCATCAGCATCAGGCAATTTGCGAGCAGCTGCAATGGGGAGATGACACAGTATCCCCTGACAGGATCACGGGCAGGATACATAACGCGGGGCTGGATAAAACAAAACCGGCACGAGGCCGGTTTTGCGGGATATCAGAGCGGGGTATTGAAAGCTGCTGGCAGCGGGAAGTCACCCGTCACTGTGGTCAGCCTGTCATTGGCGAAGGTGACGGTGAGCTCTTTGCGCTCCTTGTCGCCGTGGCCCGGCTGGAATTCATAGAGATAGTACCAGGTGTTGGGGTCAAAGCCGTCACGCAGCATGGGGGTCCCCAGCACATAGCTGACCTGCTCGCGGGTCATCCCCTGGCGCAGTTTGTCGACCTGTTTTTGTTCCACATAGTTGCCCTGGGGAATATCGATACGATAGACCAGGCTGCAACCGGAGAGGGTGAGGGCGGTCAAAGCCGCGGCAATCAGGTGTTTCATCCGCATATCGAGTTCAGATCATCCATACAGTCTTTTTGGCTCGGCAAATCATACCGACTCCCTCCACGGAAGTAAAAAGCCATTGATCCATCAGCCAATAAAAAGGGCCGCACTGCGACCCTTTCTGGCAATCCGGTGGCCTTTACATCGCCGCGCGGAAGATGGCGACGATCTCTTCGTGGCTCGCCTGTTTCGGGTTGGTGAAGCCGCAGGCATCTTTCAGGGCGTTGCTGGCCAGGGTATCGAAGTCATCGGCCTTGACGCCGAGCTGCTCCAGACCGGCGGGGATCTTCACATCCAGCGCCAGCTGTTTGATGGCGGCAATGGCAGCGGCGGCGCCCTGCTCGTCGTTCATTGTGCTCACATCTACACCCATGTAGCGGGCCACATCCTTCAGACGAGCGGCGCTCACCTGGGCGTTGAACGCCTGAACGTGGGGCAGCAGCACGGCGTTGCAGACACCGTGGGGCAGGTCATAGAAACCGCCCAGCTGGTGGGCCATGGCGTGCACATAGCCCAGGCTTGCGTTGTTGAAGGCCATGCCGGCCAGGAACTGGGCATAGGCCATCTGCTCGCGGGCATGCAGGTCATCGCCGTGGTGAACGGCGGTGCGCAGGTGCTTGGCAATCAGCTCGATGGCCATCACGGCGCTGGCATCGGTTACCGGGGTGGCGATGGTGGAGACATAGGCCTCGATGGCGTGGGTCAGGGCATCCATGCCGGTGGCGGCGGTGAGACCGGCCGGCTTGGCCAGCATCAGCTCGGGATCGTTGACCGACATCAGCGGGGTAACGTGCTTGTCGATGATGGCCATTTTCACGTGGCGCGCTTCGTCGGTGATGATGCAGAAGCGGGTCATCTCGGAGGCGGTACCGGCAGTGGTGTTGATGGCGATAAGCGGCAGTTGCGGTTTGGCGGAGCGATCCACCCCTTCGTAATCCTTGATGCTGCCACCGTTGGCGGCGACCAGCGCAATGCCCTTGGCGCAGTCGTGGGGCGAGCCGCCACCCAGCGAGATGACACAGTCGCAGCCGTTGGCCTTGATCATCGCCAGACCCGCTTCAACGTTGCTGGTGGTGGGGTTGGGTTTGGTCTCATCGAAAACTGCGCTTTCAATGCCATGTTCAGCCAACAGGGTGGTGAGCTTGGCGACCACACCGATCTGGTTGAGGATCTTGTCGGTGACGATCAGCGCCTTGCGATAGCCGTAACCCTTGATATCGGCTGCAGCCTCTTGCAGACAGCCGGCACCCATCAGGTTGATTGCGGGAATATAGAATTTGAATGTAGCCATGATGGACTTCCTATAGTTAGCCATTAAGTGGTAGTTGAGAGCTAGGCTACCATCTAGAAAGGGATACAAAAGCATCTTGTTTACAACTTTACGGGGTCGATCACGAGTCGTTAATTAAGCGCTGAACCAGGCTTGACTTTCCCGCATCTGACTCGATTTGCAGAAAAACGTTTGTCAATTATTTCATTGAGTTAGCAAACGTTTTGCGCAATGTTTGTCACTGTCAATGCGTGGAAGTGTGAGGCGCTTCAAGGAATTGGAAAGCGCTTTCGACCATAGTTGGCGCCTCCCCGAAGAGGGGGGTAAAGGCTTGAAAGTATCATAAAGAATCATCTTAACTTGTGCCCTGACCATGCTGGCAGGGGGCAACCAGGAGTCCAATATGTCTGATGTATTTCACTTGGGTTTGAAGAAAGCGGATCTGCAAGGCGCCACCCTGGCGATCGTCCCCGGTGACCCCGAGCGCGTGAAGCGTATCGCAGAGCTGTTGGATAACCCGGTGCACCTGGCCAGCCATCGTGAATTCACTACCTGGCGCGGCGAGATGGACGGCAAGGCCGTGATCATCTGCTCTACCGGTATCGGTGGCCCGTCCACATCCATCGCGGTAGAAGAGCTGGCCCAGCTGGGCATCCGCACCTTCCTGCGTATCGGCACCACTGGCGCCATCCAGCCGCACTTGAACGTGGGTGACGTGATCGTGACCACCGGTTCCGTGCGCCTCGACGGTGCCAGCCTGCACTTCGCACCGATGGAGTTCCCGGCTGTTGCCGACTTCGACTGCACCACCGCACTGGTGAACACTGCCAAAGAGATGGGCTCCAAGCTGCACATCGGTGTGACTGCCTCCTCCGACACCTTCTACCCGGGTCAGGAGCGTTACGACACCGTATCCGGCCGTGTAGTGAGCCGTTTCCAAGGTTCCATGAAAGAGTGGCAAGCCATGGGCGTGCTGAACTATGAGATGGAATCTGCAACCCTGCTGACCATGTGCTCCAGCCAGGGCCTGCGTGCCGGTATGGTGGCTGGCGTTATCGTCAACCGTACCCAGCAAGAGATCCCGAACGCCGAGACCATGGCGAAGACCGAATCTGATGCCATCAAGATCGTACTGGGCGCTGCCCGCAAGCTGATCTGATAGCACCACAAAGAGTGGGGGGTGGGGGCCGTTGCGAAAGCGCGGCCCCTATCTTTATCCGCCGTTTACCGCCTTTCCTCTCACGTCACGCCTTTCACTGATCCCGCCGCACTCGCGCTGGTTGTCTCTACTGATTTCCTCTAAAACGACGCTGCACAGCGCACTTGCATCGGCTTGCCGCTCACCGGATGGACAAAATCCAGCTCGCTGGCATGCAGCATCAGCCGCGGTGCCTGTTCGCAGCCGGGCGGCAGCAGGCCACCATAGAGATCGCAGCCGAGGATGGGGTGGCCCAGCAGCTGGCTGTGGATCCGTAGCTGATGGGTGCGGCCGGTCTCCGGCACCAGTCGTACCCGGGTCAAAGGCACGGTCTGCCTCTGCATCTGCAACTCCAGCCGCTCAATCACCCGATAGCGGGAGCGGGCGGGTTTGCCGCTGGCGGCGCAAATCTTCATCAGCGGAAAGAGGGCCGGATCCTTGGCGATGGGGGCGTCGATAACTCCTTCGTCGTCAATCAGATGACCGCAGAGCAGGGCGCTGTAGGCCTTGCTCACCGCCCGCTGACTGAACTGCTGGCAGAGCAGGGCATTGATGGCCTTGTTTCTGGCCACCACCATGAGACCCGAGGTACCAAAATCGAGGCGATGCACCAGGGTACAGCCGGGGTAATCCTGCACCAGTCGATAGTGCACCGAGTCGAGGTTCTGCGGATTCTTGCCCGACAGGCTCAGCAGGCCGCTTGGCTTGTTGATGAGCAGCAGGTGTTCATCTTCGAACAGGATCTCGATGGCGGCACTGCAAGGTGGGGCGATAAAGGTGTCGACGATAACGGACATAGGGCACACGGGCTGGAAACGGGGGACGATCATACCCGAACCGGCGCGGCCGGGCGAATGGGTGGTGCGCAGCCTCGGAAAATGAACGGGATGACGCCATGCAACCTATTGATAATGTGCCGCGTTGAGCGAGACGGTGTGCCGTGCAAACCGCCCAGGTCAGCAACAAGGTCCCGTTTTGTGACCCCTTCCCGAGTTCATCCGAGGCTTGCTTGTTAAGGTATGGCTCCCTGTTATGTTGTAAGGACTCATCCCATGGCACTGCCCGTTATTCTCGATTGTGATCCCGGCCACGACGACGCCATCGCCCTCATTCTGGCGCTGGCCAGCCCAGAACTTGACGTGTTGGCAGTTACCACCAGCGCGGGCAACCAGACGCCGGACAAGACCCTCAACAATGCCCTGCGCATCCTCACCTTGCTGGGGCGGGACGATATTCCGGTGGCGGCGGGGGCGCCGAAACCGCTGGCCCGCGAGTTGATCATCGCCGACAACGTCCATGGCGAGTCGGGCCTCGATGGCCCCAAACTGCCGGATCCCGCCTTTGCGCCGCAGGGGATGACGGGGATCGAGTTGATGGCCAAATGTCTGCGCGAGAGCCCGCAGCCCGTGACCCTGGTGCCGACCGGCCCGCTCACCAATGTCGCCCTGCTGTTGGCGGCACATCCCGAGCTCAAACCCAAGATTGCCCGCATCGTATTGATGGGGGGCGCCGCAGGGGCCGGCAACTGGACGCCGGCGGCGGAATTCAATATTTATGTGGACCCGGAAGCGGCCGATATGGTGTTCAAGTCGGGCATCCCCATCACCATGTGCGGGCTGGACGTGACCCACGAGGCGCAGGTGATGGACGAGGATATCGAGCGGGTACGCGCCATCACCAATCCGGTAGCCCAGTGCGTGGCCGGGCTACTCGACTTTTTCATGATCTACCACCGGGATCCCAAGTGGGGATTTGCTGGTGCACCGCTGCACGACCCCTGTACCATTGCCTGGTTGCTGGCTCCCGAGCTGTTCCACGGAGTCGAGTGCCGGGTCGATATCGAGACCCGGGGGGGGCATACCGTGGGGATGACGGTGGTGGATCGTTATGGTCTGACCGGCAAGCCAGCCAATGCGCTGGTATTGTTGGGGCTGGATCGTCCGGGCTTTATCGATCTGCTGGTGACGCGGCTGCGGGCGTTTGACTGAGCGCCGGTTCATTTTTGCAAGAAGGGGCGGGGAATGTGGAAGAGAGGCTTGGTGCTGCTGGCCGGGTTGCAACTGACAGGCTGTGCGACGCCATTCGAGCGGATGTGGCAGGGGCTGGCGACCTGTGAATTTACCGATCTCTATGTGGATGAGACGGGCAGGCCCGCCAATCTACAACTGGCCAACTACACCCCCTACAAGGTGAGTGACGGCTTTGCCTGGTACAAGGTGCACGAGGAGCTGCACGGCTTGCCGGTGGTCGGCTTTATCGTGCCAGCCTCAAGCTTCGAAGTGCATGCCCTCTTTGTCGATACCCCCATCGCCAATGCCCGCCGCTTGACCCACAACGCCTACGGCAGCGAGTTTGGTGACGAGCAGAAGCATGACGAGGGGTTGGCGCCCTTATTGCTGCGCGATCCCAACAACCCCAAGCGCACCATCATCGACTGCACCCGCGGCGAGTCCGACGGGGAGCAGGAAGATTCGGCCATGCCTGCCATGGCTGAGGTAGGCTTTTAGTGTTCGTGTGTCCCGTCCTGAATATGGTTTGCACCTTTTCCCCCAATAAATCGAGAGCTCGATGGGACAAGGTGTGAAACGGACACAGCGCGATTACTCGTTGACTTTGAAACTGGCGTTGGTCGAGCAGATTGAAAAAGGCGAGCTAACCTGCCAACAAGCACAATCTCGATATAGCATTCAGGGCAATTCGACCATTCTGGTATGGTTGACTCAGAAACTGGCGCCAAGGCTGAGCAGGTGTCTTAATTCGCTCTCCCGGGGTTCCGGGCTGCCTGTGTCGACAAGGATGTCAGCATCTTCCCAATCCAGCTCACTCGACCAGGAGAGGCGCAGATGGTCGTTGAAGTAGTAGCGCAATCCTATGCTGCCTTTCAGATCCTGATTACGGGTGAAATAGGGGGAGGCTTGTGCCAGATATTTCAGATAGCGCCCCTGGCTGAACAGCTCCATTTTCTCCTGCCAGAGGGAGAAAGGTTGGCGATAATCCCAGTTAAAACCGGCGAAGGGGTAGTCAATGACCCGTTCACCCAGAAAAATCTTGGGAACCTCGCTATCTTCACGGAAGTAGAGTCGGCTTAATCCCCCTTGGGCCATCAGCTCCAGTCGGCGGCGTTTGTCGTTCCAGAAGCGGTAGCCCGGCCCCGAGCCATAGTCCATATAGAGATAGCGATCTTTATCCAGCATGTCATATTCGGCATCGAGTGAGGTGCGCAAGAACCACTGCTGGTTGAAGAAGTAGTCCAGCGTAGGGTTGAGCTGATAATCATGGCTGTCGGTGATGTTGTCAGCGGTCTCATAGGTATATTCACCGGAGAAGCTGTAACGCCAGTCCAGATTGGCCAGCTCGCTTTTCCACTTGAGGTTGACGTTGTTGGTCTGTTTGTCATTCTGTTTGAGTTTGACATTGAGATCGCCACTACCGGTCCAGAGCCAGGCGTTGCGTTCATCCTGCTCATCCTCGAACAGCTTGAGCCCACCCTTTGCCGTTGCCTTGGGTTTGTCCTCTTTATCGATGCGCCAGCGTTTGATGGCCTCCCGCTGGACGGTGACTGCGCCGCTGTAGGGCAGGGCGATGCGCACCGACTGTTCGGTCACCTCCTCGATGTTGCCGGTCAGACGATCGCCATTGTTCATCCAGAGAATGTCCTTGGCCCACAAGGAGTGACAGGCCAACAGGAGTAGGAGGGGAAGGAATTTCATGAGGTAAGGTGACTCCGGTGCGACTCGGGCGCTGGTGACTTAACCACTGACAAGCTGGCTGCTGATGGGGCGGGGCAGGTCGTTTTTGCTCTCCAGCGCCGCCGTCACCTCATCCTGCATCACGTCAGGTGCACTGATAAAGCTCTCTATGGCCGGAGATAGCACCAGCGGGGCGCCATTTTCAAGCTCCTCTTCGGTGCGGGAGAGCGGGGAGTGTACCTCCAGCCAGCGCCGACCATCCGGTTCGATGGCTACCTTGACCGGTTGATTGATGACCCTTACCGGCGTGCCGATCGGCACAATCTTGAACAGGGCCTCAATATCGTCAGGTCGCAGCCGGATGCAGCCTGCACTTACTCGCAGGCCAACGCCAAAATCCTTGTTGGTGCCGTGGATCAGGTAGTCGCGCTTGCCATAGCCAAGGCGCATGGCGAACTTGCCGAGGGGATTCTCCGGGCCGGGGGGCACCACGGCGGGCAGGGTGATCCCTTTTTGCTCCAGCCAGGATTTGCGCACCATGGGGCCGGGCACCCAGGTCGGGTTGGGATTCTTCTCGATGATGGTGGTGGTCATCTCCGGAGTCTCGCGGCCGATATCACCAATCCCGATGGGCAGCACGATGACCTCGTTCTTCCCTTTGGGGAAGTAGTAGAGGCGCAGTTCGGGCAGATTGATGACGATCCCCTCGCGAGGCACATCAGGCAGCAGCATCTGGGTGGGCAGCGTCAAACGGGTGCCCGGCTTGGGTAAATAGGGGTCTACACCCGGATTTGCCTCAAGCAGTGCCAAAAATCCAATTTGCGTATTTTTGCCAACCAGCTCCAGATGTTCATTCTGCTGGATGATGTAATCCTCCAGCTCACCGATAAGGCGACTCCCGGCAGGTGGCAGCGGGTAGCGTTTGGCCTCTGCCGGCGCCGCGCATAGCAGGATCGTTGCCAGCAGCAGGGAAAGGGCAGGCGTTAAGAGTAGGGGCTTGAGTTTCGGCAATCGCATAAGGAGATCCATCAGTTCAATCGGGGCGGAACATCATCAATACAGCCGCCAGGATGGCGCGATTGTTCCTCAATCAGCCCATGATTACCAGCTTGCTGCGCACCCGCAATGATGTGGGGATACATAGGAAACCGGCCAAAATCGGCATCACCCATAAATTTGAGCGCCAAGCATGGAAAAGAGACGCCTCATGGCAATGGGGCAATATCACGATATGGATAATGGCAGGGTGTGCGAGAGGGTTAATGTCGGGTGGATGCAGGGTGGCCTAGCAACGCGAACAGCACGCGCCGCATTGTGAGCCTGCTCCCAGATATCTGATTCAGCCATTTGATATCTAAGAAATTTTTATTGCATCCTCGGCCCAGCTTGGGTAAAACTCTCTCCCCACGGAGAGATGCCGGAGTGGCCGAACGGGATTGACTCGAAATCAATTGTGGCAGCAATGCCACCCAGGGTTCGAATCCCTGTCTCTCCGCCACATACCAAGCCCAACCTGTTGATTAGGTTGGGCTTCTTCATATGGCGTTTTTATTGGTATTGTCCCATCCTGAATATGGTTTACACCTTTCCCCCAATAAATGGAGAACCCGATGGGACAAGGTGTGAAACGGACACAGCGCGATTACTCGCTGACTTTTAAACTGTCACTGGTCGAGCAGATTGAAAAAGGCGAGCTCACCTACAAACAGGCTCAGGTGCGTTATGGCATTCAGGGCCG
>NZ_JBFODU010000004.1:0-4234 GCF_040908505.1 Aeromonas sp. R1-2
ATCAGTGACCGTGCGTCCTTCATGTAACAGCAAGATGGCCATCAAGCGACGAGCATGTCCTTTATCACGTGTGGCATGGATGATTTTGTGAATGCGGCGCCGTTGTGGTCGTGGCAGGGGTGGTAGGATAGGCATCAACTCAGTCCTTTGGGTGTGGCTTGTTTTGTTTGGCGACTAATCAGATCGCACAAACTGGACTGAGTTCCCTTCCTCCAGTGATCTACTATTCGGAACAGTTATTTAGAGAGCAGCATCGAGTCGTAGCAAAAGTTGATCAACTAATGGCCCTCTGCGATCAACTAAAATCCCGCCTGCAAACCAGCCAGCAGACCCAACTTGCCTTGGCCGAGTCGCTGGCGGAAGGAGCCCTTGCCTGATGCCCTACACTCGCCCTTGGCTTAGCTATCAACAGCAACTGGATCAGCTGATTGAGCGCGGCATCACGGTCACCGACCGGGATGCCGCACTGAGCTATCTGGAGCGGATCGGCTATTACCGTTTAAGCGGCTACTGGTATCCATTTCGCCGCTTTGAACCCGCGGCTGAGGGTGAAAGCAAACGGGAGACTCGAGCGACCGACCAGTTTTGCCCCGATACCCATCTGCTGGACGCGGTGGAGCTCTATCTGTTCGACAAGAAGCTGCGCCTGCTGGTAGTGGATGCGCTGGAGCGGATCGAGGTGGCGTTGCGGGTCGATCTTGCCTATCTCCTTGGCAAGCGAAATACCTTTGCTCACCTCGATCGCAGCTACTTCCACCCCAGCTTTATCCGGCAGCCTGCATTCAGGGGGAGTCACCAGACCCGCTTTGAGGCGTGGATGGAGAAATACCGGGGGCTGGTAAAGCGCTCCAAAGAGGATTTTGTGCGCCACTACCATCAGCGCCATGGTGAGGAACTGCCGATCTGGGTGGCGGTGGAGGTATTTGATTTTGGCGCCATCTCGCAGTTGATCGGCATGATGAAGGTGTCAGATCAGCAGCATATCGCCAGCAAATACGGTCTGGACTGGCAGGTGTTTGCCAGCTGGATCTACGGCCTCAGTTACCTGCGCAATATCTGCGCCCATCATAGCCGCCTCTGGAACCGCAACGTAACGACGCAGGTGAAGTTGCCCAAGCCAAGAGAGGTGCCGTGGTGCGATTTCCTGGCAAGAGACGATGAGCGGCTTGCCAAGCCATTCGTGTTGCTGGCCATCACACGGCATCTACTCAAGGTGATTTGCCCGAATACCCAGTGGCATCTGCGCCTGCGGGATCATCTGCTGACGTTCCCCACACAAAAGTCGGTGCGCAAGCTCGGGTTGGCAAATATGGGGTACATAGAGAACTGGCAGGAGTGGTGGTAAATCCACCAAATAAGAACCCCAGCGTAAGTTGCGAAGCAACCAAGAGGCCGGGGTCGTGTTGCGAAGAAGAATAGGGGGGAACCTCCATTCAGTCAAACTTTTTTACCCCATTTTGTGACGGATAGAGTGGTAGTCGAGTGGGTATTAAAGCAGGATCTCAAAGGCTCTTCAGCTACGTGAGAGCCGGCTTGAAATATCAATATTACAAGGAGTTGCGATGCTACATGCAATCCTGCATGGCAAGGCTGGGCGTATCGAGCGGGAAGGGGAATCCCTGCGCTGGCGCGACCTGTTTAAAGGCAGCGAAGATCTGCTAACTGCCACTTTCTTTGGCCGTTTGCCCCACCTCTCGGACGGTACTCTGGGGGCCGTGCTGCACTTTCTACTCGGTGACAATCCGCTAGACCCGGCCACCTTTCAACGGCTGGAGCTGTGGCCAAAACTGGCATCGCTGCAGGATCGCCGTTATGTCGAGCCCGATGTGCTGCTCCACTTTGACGACGCACTGGTGGTTATCGAGGTGAAGCCCCCGTTCGGTGGTGACCAGTATCGGGGGCAGTGGCTGGCACAGGTCAATGCTGTGGTCAGCGAAGCCGAGTTTGATGACTATGAAGACCGGCTCTATTACGTTGCGCTTGGCAATATCCCTGTCGCCCCGCTGATTCGCCCAGAGCTGCCCGAACGCTTTGTCCAGATGACCTTGCGTGAATGGGAGCCACTGCGCCGCTATCTGCAAACTGCCTCCGAGTTTGAATCCTGCCGTCAGGATCGCGCCATTCGCGATGAGTGGCTGCAGGCGTTTGAGCTGTTTGGCATGGCCCCGGTGGTGCCTGAATGGGCGCCGTTGTTTGCCTACGCAGGGCAGCTGGACCTGGATTGCGGGGTAATGTCTGAGCGGGAAACTCCCCCACCGGCTGAACCTACTGGTTGGGCTGCTCTGCTCGACTATGCCGGGACATTGCACCTCTCTCGCCCCGATTTCTCTTTTTTGAATCACTGACTTTGGCTAAGGATGCCGTCATGCAACACGATCTTGAACAGACCACCCAGCTGGTCACCCAACTGCAACAAGCCCACCGACTCGCAGCCGGTTTCTACCAGCGTATCCTCCCGCTATTCGATCAGATCGCCAGTCAGGCGCTGGACGCCGAGTTCTGGTATTGGGAGCCCAGCGAAAATAGCCGCCCCTGCCGCTCAGGAACCCGCCCATCCAGCAGCTGGGCATGGGACTATCTGCCGCTGTTTGCATCGAGTCATGCCTACCGGGACAGGAATGGCGATAAGGCTCAGCAAGGTGATAAGACGCTGATTTTTCGCCTCTATATCGATGATGATTTCCGTCAAAACTCAACCTTGCGTGCAAGTACGAAGGGCCAGCCCGATCCTTTGCAATTGTCTGGTAACGCAGTGGTTGAAGTGAATCTGTACCGTTGCCTGCAGGATAGTGATAACCACTTCTGGGATCTGCTCAAGCAGATTAGCTGGCCTGCTCATCAACCTGACTGGCAGCAAAGTGACAAATGTCATCAGCTTGAGATCTGCTCCAATCATCTGCCGCTCGCCCAGCTGCTTGCCGACCCTGATAGCGTGGCCCGTTGGATCGAAGAGATGAGTCATCGTTGATCCTGTGGTTGGCAGGTAACAGTGCCATGAGCCAAGGGCATGTAATGACCTGATATTTAAATGGCCATCACGGTGGGCTTTGAGAGCAGATGTAATGACACAGACTAAATTCGAGTTACCCAACAAAATCCATGATATCGGTTCGTTAGTGGTTCGGATCAAGGAATGGAGCTCTAAACCCTCGGTTGAAGATCTCTGGATGGCCTATCTTCTCGCTCGCGTTCCTGCAGAACGAATGATGAAATTCAGGCTCTTCAGTCATGGTTCTATCAAGAGGTTGTGGAGCAGGGGTATGAGCTCATGCTCATGTAGCCCCTTGTTCGACTAGCGAATGTTGCGGTTGCTCAAGTGTTTCTGCTAGTTGTGATGGATGTTGTCCCAATTGAACATAAAATGCGTTATGAACTGTCAAATTGTTACTCGTGATTGGTTTCAAACGGGTTTGATGGTGATAAAATCGAGGACACGCTATCAGAAAAAAAGGTGTTTATATGGTGAAGTGTCCGAACTGCAATTCTTCAAACGTGCGTGAGCGAAACATTGGTAAGAAAACCGGAGGTGTTGCTGGCGGTGTGGGTGGTGCCCTGGGTGGTGCTGCTACAGGCGCGGCTATTGGATCGGTTATTCCTGGGGTTGGTACAGCAATCGGTGGTGTTGTTGGTGGGTTGCTAGGTCGTTTTGCAGCTGCTGCTGCCGGAGCTACTGCTGGCGCTGCTGCTGGTTCTGCACTTGATGGAATGTTGTTCGATAAGTACGAGTGTCGAGATTGCGAAACTACGTTTGATTGACCGCAAGATCGTATTGCGCATAAGGGGGCTCATGGTTAATCCAGGCCCCTTTTTGCTGCCTGTTATCCTGCAAAATGGCTTGTTCTGCAGTGCGTTATCTCCCATCCCGCGCCGCACTATCCCTTCCCTCGAAATATTCCCCATGGAAACCACTATCTATCCCACCTTGGTGTAACAGTTGTGGCCAGTGCCGTCCGTGGGTAGTAGCCGTCGGCCAACTTGGCGGCTGGTGGACCTTGACGATGCTCTACCAGCAGCAGGTCTGGCTGAGTTGCTTCAAAGTGGATACGGTAGGCTTCATGCTAACCACGAGAACATGCAGTCAACATGCGAAGTAGTTCTAGCAAGAGACAGTGAAATTTGGTGGGGATTACCTAGTTTTGCTAAATAACTGTTCCGAATAGTAGATCACTGGAGGAAGGGAACTCAGTCCAGTTTGTGCGATCTGATTAGTCGCCAAACAAAACAAGCCACACCC
>NZ_JBFODU010000040.1:0-7434 GCF_040908505.1 Aeromonas sp. R1-2
ACAGAAGCCCCCTGGCTCCAATCTTGCCGACCATGTTTACGCAACCATACCAGAACGGTGGAGCGGCCCTGAATGCCATAACGCACCTGAGCCTGTTTGTAGGTGAGCTCGCCTTTTTCAATCTGCTCGACCAGTGCCAGTTTAAAAGTCAGCGAGTAATCGCGCTGTGTCCGTTTCACACCTTGTCCCATCGGGTTCTCCATTTATTGGGGGGAAAGGTGTAAACCATATTCAGGACGGGACATTCTGAATGCAAAAGCCCCGCTTGATGAGCGGGGCTTTTTTATGACTGTCAGGCTGATTTTTCTGGCTGGCCGATCGGGTGTCCAGTCCGACCAGCGACGGGGATCGTCATCCCCGCCCCTTCATCATCCAGCCCGATGCCGGCTTAACCGCCAACGGCGATGCGTTTCATGTCTTTCATATAACCACGCAGTACCTGGCCGATTTTTTCGATCGGGTGGTTGCGGGTCGCCTCATTTGCAGCCAGCAGCGCCAGGTTGTCGACGCTCTGCCCTTCCGCCTTGCTGGCACCCAGATCGCCCGCTTTCAGGGTCGGCATGAAGTGCTCGCGCAGCAACGGCACTGCAGCGTTGGCGAACAGGTAGTTGCCGTACTCGGCGGTGTCGGAAATAACCACGTTCATCTCGTACAGACGCTTGCGAGCAACGGTGTTGGCGATCAGCGGCAGCTCGTGCAGGGATTCGTAGTAGGCAGACTCCTCGTAGATACCGGAAGCCACCATGGTCTCGAACGCCAGCTCGACACCCGCCTTGACCATGGCCACCATCACCACGCCATTGTCGAAGTACTCCTGCTCGGCAATCTTGCCTGCGAACGCCGGGGCGTTTTCGAAGGCAGACTTGCCGGTCTCTTCGCGCCAACCGAACAGCTTGGCATCGTCTTCGGCCCAGTCGGCCATCATGCCACGGGAGAACTCACCGGCGATAATGTCGTCCATGTGCTTCTCGAACAGCGGGCGCATCAGGGTCTTGAGCTGCTCGGAGAGCTCGAAGGCGCGCAGCTTGGCCGGGTTGGAGAGACGGTCCATCATCAGGCTGATGCCACCCTGTTTCAGGGCTTCGGTAATGGTCTCCCAGCCGAACTGGATCAGCTTGCCGGCGTAGGCCGGATCGGTGCCTTCGGCAACCAGTTTGTCGTAGCAGAGCAGAGAACCGGCCTGCAGCATGCCGCAGAGGATGGTCTGCTCGCCCATCAGATCGGATTTCACTTCCGCCACGAAGGAGGATTCCAGCACCCCGGCACGGTCGCCGCCGGTGGCAGAGGCCCACGCCTTGGCGATGGCCATGCCTTCGCCTTTCGGGTCATTTTCCGGGTGAACGGCGATCAGGGTCGGTACGCCGAAACCGCGCTTGTACTCTTCACGTACCTCGGTGCCCGGGCACTTGGGCGCAACCATCACGACTGTGATGTCGGAGCGGATCTGCTGACCCTCTTCCACCACGTTGAAGCCGTGGGAGTAACCCAGCGCGGCGCCCTGCTTCATCAGCGGCATCACGGTTTTCACTACGTCGGAGTGCTGCTTGTCCGGAGTCAGGTTCAGCACCAGATCGGCGGTCGGGATCAGCTCTTCATAGGTACCGACCGCGAAGCCGTTGTCGGTAGCCTTCTGCCAGGAGGCACGCTTCTCGGTGATGGCGGCCTTGCGCAGGGCGTAGGAAATATCCAGCCCGGAGTCGCGCATGTTCAGACCCTGGTTCAGACCCTGGGCACCACAGCCCACAATCACCACCTTCTTGCCCTTCAACACGTTGCAGCCATCCGCGAACTCTTCGCGCTGCATGAAACGACACTTGCCCAGTTGGGCCAACTGCTGACGCAGGTTCAAGGTGTTGAAATAGTTAGCCATGGTGATTGCTCCGTTCGATTGATTCCATGCCGGATAGCGGCGTTGTCTGAACCACTATAGCGCGGGACACTTATTGCCTGAACTGATATATTCGAAACAGTACGTTGCAATAATTGAAAGATGATTCTTGGCAATTGCGCCCCATGCACGCTCCCCGTTTCGACAATATTGCCGCTGAATTGTGCGGGGATGCGGTTGCCAGAGCCGGACGGTACGACATGAATTTATGCCCTGACTGCAGCAGGAAGTGATCAATGGACCTTCGCAATCTCGAGCTGTTTCTCCACCTCGCCGACTCCCTTCATTTCGGCAAAAGCGCCGATGCCATGGCGGTCAGCCCCTCCACCCTGAGCCGCGCCATCCAACGGCTGGAGCAGGAGACAGGTTGCATCCTGTTCGAGCGGGACAACCGTTCGGTGCGGCTCACCCCCGCCGGTGAGAAGCTGCGCGAATTCGGCGGCGGCCTGTTGCAGGAGTGGCGCCAGCTCAAGCAGGAGCTCAAACGCAGCGATGAACCGCTGCAGGGGCGGCTGCGGGTCTTCTGCTCGGTCACCGCCAGTTACTTTCTGCTGCCCGAGGTGCTGGAGCGCTTTCGCCGCCGCTACCCCCAGCTGGAGATCAAGCTGGAGACCGGCGACCCGGCGCTGGCGGTGGACAAGATCCTGGCCGATGAAGCCGATCTCGCCATCGCCGCCCGTCCCGATGCCCTGCCCGCCAAGCTGGAGTTCGCCAGCCTGCAGCAGGTGCCGCTGGTCTTTATCGCGCCGCGCAACACCCCGCAACTGAATCAGTGGTTCCGTCAGGGGGAACCGGATTGGGAGCAGCTGCCTGTCATCCTCTCCGAGCAGGGGCTGGCCCGCAAACGCAGCGATCAGTGGTTTCGCAACAAGGGGATCGCCCCCAACATCTATGCCGAAGTGGCGGGTAACGAGGGGATTGTCGCCATGGTGGCGCTCGGTTGTGGTGTGGGGCTGGTACCGGCGGCGGTGATCGATCATAGCCCGCTCGGCGACAAGGTGCGGATCATCGACCTCAAACCCGCCTTCAAGCCATTTGATGTGGGGATCGGGGTGCTCAAGAAGCGGCTGGAAGAACCGCTGATCCGCGCCTTCTGGGATACTGCGCAGAATCAGGGCTCACTGCGCTGACACCGGATTATAGATAAGGGCCGGATCGGCCATCATGACGCGACTGGGCTGCGGCAAGTCGGGGTTATGCAGCTCGAGGCGCACCCGCTCATCCAGTTTCAGCCGCCGAATAGTGCTGCCAAATCCCTCTTCAAAGACCCGGTCAAAAGCACCAGACTGCCGCACCCGCAGCAGGCCAAGCTCGATGCGCTGGGCCAGCTCTGGATATTTTGGCGAGACAAAGAAGAGCAGCGCCAGCGGATAGCGAAATACCAGACGGGGCTCGATGGCGAGATCCGGATGCTGCCTTAGTTCATCCTCGACCTCGATGACCGATCGCAGGAAGCAGTCAAAGCGCTTCTTGCGCAGCATGTTGAAGAGCGCCTCATAAAGATTGCCCACCGTCACCTTGAGGCCGTTAGCCCGCAGCAACTGGGTGTCTGGCCAGGATCTGTGCTGACCGATGGAGAGCCCGGCGCGATGCCAGTCCGCCAACGATCCGATCTCGGCAAAACGCCCCTCATCCCCCTGCCGAACCAGACACACCCGCCATCCCAGCAGCCCCTTGGCCAGCGGAATGTGGATTGCCAGCAACTCCCGCTCTCGCTCACCATCGGGGGCAAAAACACCGACCTGAACCAGCTCGCCGCTGCGCAGCTCCTTCACCGCCCGCCCCTGCTCCATCTGCGGGCTGGAAACCAACTGGTAGGGGCCATATTCGGGCACGGTGAGATCGAGAGAGAGGCGCAGCAACTGGACGACAGCGGGGTTGGGATGATCCAGCAGCAGATTCCAGGCGCGGATAGGCTGCTCGGCTGCCGATACGCCAACCGTCCACAGTGCCATGCACCACCACCAGACTCTGATCATCCTGTGCACCATCCGTGCCTCGTGCTCCTCGCCATACTATAACGCCAGCCAGCGCCTCAACGGCGCCCTCTCTGAAAGATGTGTGAGCGCTCTTGTGTCAAATCTCGTGTCAAAAGTGACAATAGGCAAACCCGGCAGGTCATCGCAGACTGGGCGTTCATCAACAAACGCCAAGGCGCAGGGAGGAGAGCCATGAAACAGCATCTGGTAGAGATCAAGGGTTCAACCCTGTTTGACGAGTATCTGCAAAGCATGGGGGTGCCCAGCACGGCGCTGGACCGGGAGCAGGATATCTATCTGCAGGAACGCCACCTGGGAGCCATTCGCCGGGTACAAGGCGAACTGCGCTTTTATTTGCGTGCCAATGCCCTGAACAAACGGTGATCAGGATCCGGTCACAGAACCCGCAGCAAAGGCGTATTAGACTGGTATCTTCCCCCTTTTGTCGGGAGTGCCCATGAAAGCAAGCGGTCTGGATCGGCTGTTCAAACCCCACTCAATCGCCGTGATCGGCGCCTCGACCGACCCGCTCAAGGCGGGTCATGTGATCGTGCGCCACCTGCTGGCGGGCCAGTTCAAAGGGCCCATCCTCCCTGTCACCCCGCGCAACAAGTCCATCGCCGGCGTGCTGGCCTATCCCGATATTGCCAGCCTGCCGCTGACCCCGGATCTCGCCATCATCTGCACCAGACGGGAGCGGGTCTTGCCGCTGCTGGAAGCGCTCGGCCAAAAGGGCGCGGGAGCTGCCATCATACTGGCCGCCGACTTTTCCCCCGAGGAGCGGCTGGAGCTGAAACGGGTCTGCCAGCAATATGGCATTCGCCTGCTCGGCCCCAACAGCATGGGGATGCTGCTGCCCGGCCAGGGGATCAACGCCAGCTTTTCCCCCACTGCCGCCAAGCCGGGGCAGGTCGCCTTTCTGTCGCAATCCGCCGCCGTCAGCACCACCATTCTGGATTGGGCCAAGCAGCATGAACTGGGCTTTTCCGCCTTCATCTCCCTTGGCGATCACTGTGATATCGACTTCGGCCAGCTGCTGGATCAGCTCTCCCGCGACAGCGTCACCCGCGCCATCTTGATCTACATGGACAAGTTGCACGACGCCCGCCACTTTCTCTCGGCGGCGCGGGCAGCCTCACGCAACAAGCCGATCCTGGTGCTGAAAAGCGGGCGCCACGAACCGGCCCATGGTCTCGACAATGTCTACGATGCGGCCATCCGCCGTGCCGGCATGCTGCGGGTACGGGATACCCACGAACTGTTTGCCGCGGTGGAAACACTCAGCCACTCCATGACCCTCAAGGGGGAGCGGCTCGCCATCATCTCCAACGGCCGAGGGCTGGCCAATATGGCGGTGGATGTGCTGCTGGAGCGGGGCGGCAAGCTGGCTCGCCCGCCACTCGATATCGGCAGCGATGCCACCATCAGCACTTATCAGGAGGCGCTGGACAACGTGTTGCAGGAGGATGGCATCGACGCCATCCTGATCATTCACGCCCCTTCGCTCACGGCACCGAGCGCGCCGCTGGCCAGCCATCTAATCGCCCATCTGAAACAGCATCCCAGAGCGCGCCGTTTCAATATCCTCACCAACTGGGCGGGCGAATACTCGGCACAGGAGGGGCGCAAACTCTTTACCGAGGCGGGTTTCCCGACCTACCGCACGCCGGAAAGCGCCATGGCCGCCTTCATGCACATGGTGGAATACCGCCGCAACCAGAAGCAGTTGATGGAAACCCCGGCATCCCTGCATGGCAACCAGCTCAATGTCGAGCTGTGCCAGCAACTGATCCGTCAGGCGCAGGAGCGTAAGCAACTGAGGCTGGATACTCATCTGGTACACCCGATTTTGCAAGCCGCCGGTCTCTCGACCCTGCCAACCTGGATCGTCACCGACGCCATCGAGGCGACCCTCACCGCCGAGCAGATCGGCTATCCAGTGGCGGTAAAACTGCGCTCGCCCGATATCCTGCACAAGTCTGCCGTACACGGGGTGGTGCTCAATCTGCGCACCTCGACCGAAGTGGCGCAAGCTGCAGATGCCATTCTGGACAGGGTCAAACAGCATGATCCGAGCGCCCGTATCGAAGGGCTGCTGGTACAGCGCATGGCTCGCCGCAGCGGCGGCCTCGAACTGCGGGTACGTATCCAGCAAGACGCCATCTTTGGCCCCGTCATTCTGCTGGGGGAATCAGGCGCAGAACCGCAGGAGATGGTGGCTGCCTTGCCACCGCTCAATCAGGCACTGGCTCGTTACCAGATCATAGGAGCCCTCAAGAGCCGCAAGATTCGTGAGCAGGCCACACCGGAACGACTGGATATCGATGCCCTCGGTCAAGTGCTCTGCCAACTATCCGAACTATTGCTCGCCTTTCCTGAGATTCAGGAACTGGACCTGCACCCGCTGCAAGCGTGTGGCGCAGAGATGGTGGTGCTGGATGCCAGCCTCACACTGGCTGACCCCGCCATCCCGACCAGCAACCGACTGGCGATCCGCCCCTATCCTACCGAACTGGAGGAGGGGGCTTGGCTTAAAGATCAGCGCCATATCCTGCTGCGCCCAATCCGGCCGGAAGATGAACCGGCTCACAAGCAGTTCGTGCTGCAAGTCTCTGATGAAGACAGGTACAAACGCTTCTTCGCCGATGTCGGCGAACTGGGTCACGAAGAGCTGGCCCGCATGACCCAGATCGATTACGACCGGGAGATGGCCTTCGTAGCGGTAGGGCAAGATGGCGAGCTGCAGGATCAAATCCTCGGCGTGGTACGCGCTATCTCGACCCCGGACCTGAGCGATGCCGAGTTTGCAATTCTGGTGCGATCGGACTTGAAAGGGGTGGGGCTCGGCAAATTGATGATGGAGAAGATCATCCGTTACGCCAAAGAGCAGGGGATTGGCCAGCTATCCGGCATGACCATGCCCAGCAATCGCGGCATGGTCAACCTCGCCAAACGGCTTGGCTTCAAGATCGATGTCCAGATGGAAGAGGGGGTGGTCAATATGGAGCTGCCCTGTAGTCAGCACGCGACAGAAGCCTGATTTGACCGCCTGTAGACTCGCTCAAATTGTTGTGAATGAAACTGATAAGGCTCTGATATAGCCAGAAAATGGTGGAAATAATCGGCTATCTGGCACTCTTACTTGGCAGGGAAAAGCCAGATATTGGTGGTTTAACACGCTAAAAATACAAATGCCCGGTCGTGAGACTGGGCTTTGTATTGGTTCTGGTGTGCAAATCTGTGGGACTTATGGACAAAAGCGCCCATAACAAAAAGGCCTTCCCAATCGGGAAGGCCTTCAAATTAGTGGCGGAGCGGACGGGACTCGAACCCGCGACCCCCGGCGTGACAGGCCGGTATTCTAACCGACTGAACTACCGCTCCGCATTCGGTTAGCTTTCGCTAAATCTTCTGCTGCTTCTTCTGAGGTGTCATCCTCGCAGCCAGCAGTGGCGTGATTCTTCACATCACCGTTTAATTGGGTGCCTGGCAGTGTCCTACTCTCGCATGGCGAATGCCACACTACCATCGGCGCTACCGCGTTTCACTTCTGAGTTCGGCATGGGA
>NZ_JBFODU010000041.1:0-40930 GCF_040908505.1 Aeromonas sp. R1-2
ACAGAAGCCCCCTGGCTCCAATCTTGCCGACCATGTTTACGCAACCATACCAGAACGGTGGAGCGGCCCTGAATGCCATAACGCACCTGAGCCTGTTTGTAGGTGAGCTCGCCTTTTTCAATCTGCTCGACCAGTGCCAGTTTAAAAGTCAGCGAGTAATCGCGCTGTGTCCGTTTCACACCTTGTCCCATCGGGTTCTCCATTTATTGGGGGGAAAGGTGTAAACCATATTCAGGACGGGACACAAACATGAAAAAAGGGCCAATCGGCCCTTTTTTCATGTTGCAGAGGTGGGTGGCCAGGGGACTTATAGCCACTGATCGCCCTCTTCCGGCTCCGGCAGCAGATCCGGGTTGATCTCCCCCGGGATCCGCTTCTCTTCATCGGCCCATTCGCCGAGATCGATCAGCTGGCAGCGCTTGCTGCAGAAGGGGCGGAACGGACTCTGCGGGCCCCATTCCACTTCGCTCTGACAGGTCGGGCACTTTACCTTGGTGACCATAAGCCCTCCTTAGCAGCAGGCGAGCTGGAACGGCACGTCGCCAATCGGCTGTTCTGCGGTGGGTAGAAAGCGCAGGGCGAAGCGGTTCTTGTGGCCGCTCAGGGTCGGGTAGCAGAACAGATTGCCCGGTAGCTTGATGCGGATCAGCTCGGCGCTCTCGGCGGTGTCCTGGAAGAAACCGTTGCTGGCAACCTGCTCACTGAAGCTGCCTGATTCGCGCCACAGGCGCAGCAGCAGAGTGATGGCATTCATCAGCAGATTGATATCGCTCAGCCAGCCCTGCATCTGCTGGTGACGGGTGATGGCCGGGGTACCGAGCCAGTGGTGCAGCTGCGGCACATCGAAGGCACACAGACCACCCGGGATGGAGAAGCGCTGGCGGATGGAGCCGAGCAGACGATCCTCTTTCAGGCGGGCACCCGGGCGTGGCGAGTTGAGCAGGTTGCGGGAGAGCTGGCTGCTCTCTTGCTGCATCAGTTTGATCTGCTCCAGATCGACATCGGGCAGGCTGGCCCAGTGGCTCAGACGCTGGCCGAGACGCTCCAGATCCTTGATGAGGTCGGCGCGCAGGTCACCACGCTCCAGCAACTCCTGCAGATCGAACAGCCCCTTGAAGAAGGCGATATGTGCCCAGGATTGTTCACTCTCCAGATTGTCGCGGATCTGGGAAAACAGGGACTCCAGACGAAGATAGGTCCGGCTTTTTTCATTGAGGGGGAAATCGTAAATCATGCCTAATCCTGGCCAGCCATAAACCGGCCTAGTGTACTCACACTTGGCGGCCTTGTTGAGAGGCAATTGCCAGATATGTCTCGTGCAGCGCCAAAATCCGCGTTTTAATCGTCATTTCGCTGCCATTGTAGTTTTCGATGACATCATCCGCCGCCGCGAGGCGCTCCGACCGACTCGCTTGGGCGGCGATGATGGCCTTGGCTTGCTCGGCCGATACCCCATCACGGCGACAGGTGCGCTCAATCTGGGTGGCTTCATCCACATCGATCACCAGCACCCGGTTGGCGAGGCCAGTGAGTTTGTTCTCCACCAGCAGCGGCACCACCAGCAGGCAGTAAGGAGAACTGGCTGCGGCACACTGGCGCAGCATTTCGCTGCGAATGAGCGGATGGAGCAGGGCATTGAGCCACCCCTTGGCCTGCGGGTCGCTGAAGACCCGCTCGCGCAGGGCACGACGGTCGAGTTGACCGCTAGGTTCAATCACATCAGGGCCAAAATGGTCGGCGATGGCGGCAAGGGCCGGGGTGCCCGGCTCGACCACTTCACGGGCGATCACATCGGCATCCACCACCTCGATACCCAGCGCGGCAAACTGATTGGCGATAGTGGTCTTGCCGCTGCCGATACCACCTGTGATAGCAACTACATACATGGGGCCTCTTGCTCAAAGCAGGGTAGAGAGATACCAGCGGGTGATGGTATCGCCCCACAGCAGGGCGATCCAGCCCGCGATGGCGAGGTAGGGGCCGAAGGGAATGGGCTTGCCCTGATGGTGTTTGTGCAAGGCGATCAGACTGATGCCGATCACGGCGCCGACCAGGGATGAGAGCAGCAGAATTATGGGCAGCGCCTGCCAGCCGAGCCAGGCGCCCAGTGCCGCCAGCAGCTTGAAGTCGCCATAGCCCATCCCCTCCTTGCCGGTTAGCAGCTTGAAAGCCCAGTAGAGGCTCCAGAGCACCAGATAGCCGGCCATGGCACCAATCACGGCATCCGCCAGCGGCACGAAACCACCAGCCAGATTGAACAGCAGCCCGCCCCACAGCAGTGGCAGGGTGAGCTGGTCGGGCAGCAGCATCTTGTCGAGATCGATGAAGGTGAGGGCGACCAGCACCCAGGTCAGCAATAGGGCGGCCAGTGTGCCCCAGCCCGGCGTTATGACCATGGCAACGGCCACCGAGAGCAGGGCGGTCAGCAGCTCTACCAGCGGATAGCGGGCCGAGATGGGGGCCTGACAGTCACGGCAATGCCCTTTGAGCCAGAGCCAGCTCCACAGCGGGATGTTCTCCAGCGCAGTGATGGCGTGGCCACAGTGAGGGCATGCGGAGCGGGGGACCATCAGGTTGTAGCGCTCTGGCGCAGTGGCCTCCTCATCGGGGGAAAAGTAGCTGCGATATTCGGCCTGCCACTCCCGCTCCAGCATGATGGGCAAGCGGTGGATCACTACGTTAAGGAAGCTGCCGATCATCAGGGAGAAGAGAAAAACCAGCGAGAAGTAGAGCCATGGCAAGCCGTGAGCCAGCTCGAGAAGAAGTGTCATAACCAACCGTCAGTTATTGAATGAGGGGGAGGGCATGGTTGTGGTGCCATGCCCTGATAAATCAGCCTACCACGTCGCCAAGCTTGAAGATGGGCAGGTACATGGCGATAACCATGCCGCCGACCAGCACCCCGAGCACCACCATGATGAGGGGTTCCAGCAGGCTGGTGAGGCCATCGACCAGATCATCCACCTCCTGTTCGAAGATGGTGGCGACCTTGGAGAGCATATCATCGATGGCGCCGGACTCCTCACCGATCATCACCATCTGGATCACCATGTCGGGGAAGAGATCGACGGTGCGCATCGCCACGTTGATCTGCATACCGGCCACCACCTCGTTGCGGATCGCCATGACCGCGGTGCGATAGACATAGTTACCAGAGGCCCCAGCCGCCGAAATCAGCGCATCTACCAGCGGGATACCGGCGGAGAAGGTGGTCGACAGGGTGCGGGCAAAGCGGGCCATGGCCGCCTTGTGCAGGATCATCCCGACCACTGGAATGGTGAGGACGAACTTGTCGGTATTGTCTTTCACCTTCTGGGAGGCCCGCCAGGCCCGCACGTAAAGGAAGATACCAAGGGCGGTGCCACCAAAGAAGACATACCACCAGTTCTGCATAAAGCGCGAGATGCCGATAACAAACTGGGTGAACACCGGCAGCTCGGCGCCGAAGCTCTTGAAGATATCCTCGAACTGCGGAATGACGAACAGCAGCAGGATGGAGGTGACCACGATGGCGACCAGAATGACCATGGTGGGGTAGAACATCGCCTTTTTGATCTTCGACTTGAGCGCTTCCGACTTTTCCCGGTAAGTGGCAATACGGTCGTAGATGGTCTCCAGTGCACCGGATTGCTCACCGGCTTCCACCAGATCGCAGTAGAGATCATCGAAATAGAGAGGATGGCGGCGCAGTGCCTCCGACATGGGGGTACCGGTCTCCACATCGGCGGCAATCTGTCCCATCAGCTCGCGCATCGAGGCTTTCTCGTGGCTGCGGGCGATGATCTGCAGGCTCTGCACTAGCGGTACGCCGGCGGAGAGCATGGTAGTTATTTGGCGGGAGACGATGGCGATATCCATCGGTTTGATCTTGGCGCCGCCCTTGGAGAAGAGCCCCTGGGATTTCTTGGCTACCTTGGTGACGTTGACCCCCTGCTTGCGCAGTTCGGTCTTGACGGTGTTGATGCTGTCGGCCTGCAGCTCGCCGGAGACCTTCTGCCCCTTGCGGTTTACCCCGTGCCAGCGGAAGGCGAAGACTTTCTTGGGGGCATTGTTCTTTTTCGTTAGGGTTGCCATCTTTGCATCCTGCAATGGGGTTGGTTGTCAGAGTCGGACTCCGCACGTCACCAACCTGGTCAAGGTGCCCGACTGGCTTGATGCCTGCGGGGTACTGATAGGGTGGGTGGTACCTTCTTGGCGCCAGCCCGGTCACTTTAATACCTGATTATTCTGTCGCTCGGGTTGTCATCCATAGCGAGTTTGTGGGTGAATGATGCTTTGTGCCAACCAAACCGGCGGGTCGTGACGTCACACGGATCAGTTGGTGGTGACCCGGTTGACCTCGGCCAGACTGGTGACCCCGAGCCGGGCCTTCTCCAGTCCCGAGGTGCGCAGGGTGCGCATCCCCTCCTTCTGCGCGATAGCGGCGATTTGCAGGGAGTTTGCCCCCTGCATGATCAATTTGGCGATGTTCTCCGACATCAACATGATTTCGTAGATGCCGACCCGCCCCTTGTAGCCGCCGGAACACTCCTTGCAGCCGACCGGTTTGAACAGTCGAAGCCCTGCCGCCAGTTGCTGCGGCGTAAAGCCCAGCTCCAGCAGTTCGGCTTCCGGCACCACTTCCGGCGCCTTGCAGTGATCGCATAGTTTACGGGCCAGCCGCTGGGCCATGATCAGGGTCACCGAGGAGGCGATGTTGAACGCGGGCACCCCCATGTTCATCATCCGGGTCAGGGTCTCGGCGGCGGAGTTGGTATGCAGGGTGGAGAGCACCAGGTGGCCGGTCTGCGCCGCCTTGATGGCAATCTCGGCGGTTTCGAGATCGCGAATTTCTCCCACCATCACTACATCCGGATCTTGCCGCAGGAAGGAGCGCAGGGCGCTGGCGAAGGTGAGCCCCGCCTTGGGGTTGACCTGCACCTGGTTGACGCCGGGCAAGTTGATCTCCACCGGATCTTCGGCGGTAGAGATATTGACCTCGGTGGTGTTGAGAATATTGAGGCCGGTATAGAGCGAGACCGTTTTGCCCGAGCCGGTGGGGCCGGTCACCAGGATCATTCCCTGTGGCTTGGAGAGGGCGCGCAGGTACTGCGCCTTCTGCCGGTCATCAAAGCCGAGTTGCTCGATATTGAGGCGTGCCGCCGAGGAGTCGAGCAGACGGATAACGATCTTCTCCCCCCACATGGTGGGCAGGGTATTAACCCGCATATCCATCGACTTGTTGCGTGACAGCTTCAGCTTGATGCGGCCATCCTGTGGCAGCCGCCGTTCGGCAATATCGAGTCGTGCCATGACCTTGAGACGGGCGGAGAAGCGGTTGGAGAGGTTAACCGGCGGGGTAGCAATTTCATGCAGAATGCCATCGATGCGAAAGCGAACCCGATACTTGAACTCATAAGGCTCGAAATGCAGGTCGGAGGCACCGCGCTTGATGGCATCCATCAGGATCTTGTTGATGTACTTGACGATGGGAGCATCGTCATCGGCGGTATTGACGCTTTCGTCCAGCCGACTGTTCTCGTCGGAGACCTCGAGATCCGAAATCTCGGATTCATCGATATCCTCCATGCCGAGGGCATCGCTCTCGCTCTCCAGCAGCTTGCCGATGGCGGCGGTGAGCTTGTTCTCCTCCACTAGCAGCGCCTCGGTATGAAGCCCGAAGCTGAAGCCAAAGTCCTCCAACGCCGAGACATTGGTCGGGTCCGACATGGCGATATAGAGGGTGTGGCCCTGAGTGTAGATGGGCAGGACGTGGTGTTTCTCAATCAGCTTCTGATTGAGGTACTTCTGTGGGATCTCAGCCAAATCGAAGGCGGCAAGATCCAGCAGAGGTACCCCATACTCCAGCTCGCAGAAATCGGCGAGCGCCTTGCTGTCGAGGATCTCGTTCTCTATCAGAAATGTCACAAAGGGTTTGCGCTGGGCCTTGGCCTGGCTCAGATAGCGCTGGGAGTCCTCTTCACTGATCAGTGAAGAGGCGGCCAGGCTTAACGCCAGGCCGCTATTAGGGCTAGAGGTCATGCGTTAGCTACAGTTGGCGCCAGATATGGCTTGCCAAGTTACCTTCCCACTGCTGAGTTGGCCTGAGAGAGTACAGGAAATGTCAGAGATATCAGATGCACCTTGCCCAGTAATAGTTGCAACACCACTACTAGCAATAGCCCCAGAAACTCCCGCGACAAATTTGGACGCTGCGGCGGATGCATTGCATGGCAAAGAACTGGTTTGTGCACAGACTTCTAGCTCAGTTTTTACTTGTCCAATAGCAGAAGTTAGTTCAGTTGCTTTTGCTTTTTTAGTGTAGTTTTGATACGCCGGTAGCGCTACCGCCGCCAGAATGGCCACGATCGCGACCACGATCATCAGTTCAATAAGGGTAAAACCCGATTGTTTCATCATTTGAAATATCCTTTTATCCTTGGTTCCTGGGAAGTGTCGGTGGAAAATCATCCGAACGTCAGTATCTTATCCGAGCTGTCAGGGGTGGCAACAGAGATTGCTGCCTTTGTTAACTACTTTCATGTCATTTACCAAAAACTTGATGCGAGTCATAAAATAAGTGGCTTCTTATGACTCTTTGTTACGGGTGAAAGCGGGTCCGTCATTACACTCCTTTGCTGAGGGATCCTGCATAAAGAAAAGGCGCCCATGGCGCCTTTTGCAAGTTGTTTATCCGGTTAGGTCGAGTATTTGCTCAGGCCTGCGGGGTGAATCTCACTGCGGGATAAAGCGCATGGAGAGATCGAGCGCCCGCACATGCTTGGTGAGCGCCCCGACCGAGATAAAATCGACACCGGTGGCAGCAAACTCGGCCAAGGTGTCCAGCGTCACATTGCCGGAGACTTCGAGCTTGGTGCGGCCCTGATTGATGGCGACTGCTTCCCGCATCATGGTCACGTCGAAGTTGTCCAGCATCACGATATCGGCCTTTGCCGCCAGCGCCTGTTCCAGCTCTGCCAGTGATTCCACTTCCACCTCTACCGGTTTGCCCGGATTGAGATGACGAGCCTCGCTAATTGCCTCGGCAATGCCGCCACAGGCGAGGATATGGTTCTCCTTGATGAGATAGGCGTCATAGAGGCCGATGCGGTGATTCTTGCCGCCGCCACAGGTGACCGCGTACTTCTGGGCGGTGCGCAGCCCGGGGATTGTTTTGCGGGTGTCGAGCAGGCGGCAGTCAGTGCCCTCCAGCTCTGCCACATAGCGGGCAGTGAGGGTGGCGACGCCGGAGAGGGTCTGGACAAAGTTCAGGGCATTGCGCTCGCCGGTCAGTAGCAGGCGGGCAGGGCCGTGGAGGCGAAACAGCTCCTGATTGGGGGAGAGCACTTCGCCATCCTGCACCAGCCACTCCACCTTCACTTCGCCACCGAGCTGGGCCTTCAGTTGCAGGAAGACTTCATCGACCCAGGGCTGGCCGCAGAACACGCCGGCTTCACGGGTGATGACCCGGGCGCTGGCCATCCGGTCGGCCGGGATCAGCTGGGCGGTGATATCGGCGCTGGCGTCCGGTTGGTCCAGCGTGGTGAGGGCATCGCCCAGATCTTCGAGTAGTGCGGCGCGCACGGCGCGGCTGACATCCTGTTGAAACATGCCTTATTCCTGCAAGGGTCTGAGCAGCAGTTGCCGCTCCTTTTGAACCAGCTCCAGCCGACCGAGGGCGTTCATGCCAACCAGCACTTCGTCACCGTCTGCCGCCGGATTGATAAAGATGGCCAGATCGTACAAGGTCAATGGCCCCATCGCCAGCGTTTCGATGGTGCCGTTGCCGACCTGGATCTGCCCCGCGGCGGTATTGGCCTGGCTGCTGCCATAAGCGGTCAGGCCGAGCCGCTCGGCAACCTGCTGTGGGATGGTGATACGGGTGGCGCCGGTATCGAGCAGCAGTTGCACCGGCTGGCCGTTGATGGCACCCTCCAGACGATAGTGGCCGCTCTGGTCGGCTCGCAGCAACAGCTCGCCGCTGGCAGTGACACTTGGTTGGTTGCGGGAGTGAAAATAGAGGGTCAGCAGGCCCATCAAAGAGAGCCAGGCCAGTAACCACATCCAGCGTGCCGTGTGCTGCATACCCCATCCATATCGAGCGGAAGATGACTCAGCCTAACATACCATTTCCCGTTGATTCAGTGAGTTGGTGCCGGGTTGCCTATCAGGTATCTTCGTTTTTTCGCCATTTATCACCCAACTCGAGTAGCCGATGACTCAACTCGCTTCGCAACCTTGTTTCTCTATCGATGCCGCTGGCTGGTGCCAGCAGGCGCGCCGGGTGCCTTCTCCCCATCACAACGAACGGGCCGCCCCGGACGATATCTCCCTGCTGGTGGTTCATGGCATCAGCCTGCCGCCGGGGGAGTTTGGCGGTCCCTTTATCGACGATCTCTTTATGGGACGACTCGACCCTGAGGCTCACCCCTATTTTGCCGGTATCCATCAGCTGCGAGTCTCGGCTCATTGCCTGATCCGCCGTGATGGCGAGCTGGTGCAGTATGTGCCGTTCGGCGAGCGCGCCTGGCATGCGGGAGTATCGAGCTGGCAGGGGAGGGAGGCGTGCAATGACTTCTCCATCGGTATCGAGCTGGAAGGGACCGACGAGACCCCCTATACCGAGGCTCAATACCGGGCATTGGCAGGGCTCACTCGAGCTATCTCGGAGCGCTATCCGGCCATTACCCACGAAAAAATTGTCGGCCATTGCGATATCGCACCAGGGCGCAAGACGGATCCCGGAGCCAGTTTCCAGTGGGATTACTACCGTCAGTTACTAAACAGCTAAAGTAAATATTCAAATTTAGTTTGGGTTTTAAAATCAATGGCTTGCCTATCTGGCAGGCCATTCTTGTCTCTGGTTGCGCAAATGTTATTTGTGAGCGTGGTCAAGAATATTGGTCAGACCATTTTCTATGAGCTAAATCATGTTTCCCCTGCTTTACCTCTTAAGTGGCGGGGGCGATTCTTGACTCAGATCATCTTTTGAGTGGACTTTTCAAAAGGCCTCTGCTAATTTTCGCCCCATCCATAAAATTGGTAATACCAATTTAACAAAGTAGCCTCATGCCCTATCGCAAGATTACGCAACCCAAGTTGGCCGACTCCATTGTCGCAGAGCTGGAACAGATGATTCTGGAAGGCAGCCTGCAGCCGGGGCAGAAATTGCCTCCCGAGCGGGAACTCGCCATCCAGTTTCAGGTATCGCGCCCCTCCTTGCGCGAAGCCATCCAGCGACTGGAAGCGCGCGGATTGCTTTATCGCCGTCAGGGCGGCGGCACTTATGTGCAGAATGCCCTGAGCAAGGGGATCGCCGATCCTCTGTTCGAACTGCTCAGTACCCACCCGGAAGCCCAGTATGACCTGCTGGAGTTTCGCCACGCGTTGGAAGGCATCTGTGCCTACTACGCGGCCTTGCGGGGAACCGGGTCTGATTTCGAGCGTATTCGTCAGGTGCAAACCACCATCGAAGAGGCGGGCCAGCTGGGCTCGCTGGTGGCCGAATCGGCAGCCGTCACCCAGTTCTATCTGGCGGTGGCCGAGGCGTCCCACAACGTGGTGCTGCTGCACCTGCTGCGGGCCATGAGCCCGATGCTCGAACAGAACATTCTGCAGAATAACGAGATTTTGAATCGCCGCCCGGGAGTGGTAGCCAAGATACGTCGCCATCGCGCGAATCTGATCGAGGCTATTCTTTCGGGGGCTCCGGAGCGGGCCAGAACAGCTTGTCATGAGCATCTGGCCTTTATCGAGGACACCTTGTTGGATATGCAGAGGGAAGACAGCCGGATCCAGCGATCCATGCGTCGGATCCGTCAGCAGGAAAACTAATCCCACAAGGCTTTATTGTCGAATGCTTGCGCCCTTCGCCGTGCAATGCCGTGCAATCACAACAACATAGGAACCAGCCATGTCTGATATCCTGAAGAACGATGTGGACCCGATAGAAACGCTGGAGTGGCTTGCCTCTCTGGAATCCCTGCTGCGTGAAGAGGGTCCGCAACGCGCTCAGTTCATCCTTGAACAGTTGGCCGAGAAAGCCCGCGTAAGCGGTGTGGACGTGGCTGCCAAGGCAAATCGCGATTACATCAACACCATCCCGTCCAGCGACGAGCCGGACTACCCGGGTGACCTGGAGATGGAACGCCGCATTCGCGCCATCATCCGCTGGAACGCCATGATGATCGTGCTGCGCGCGTCCAAGAAAGACCTGGACCTAGGTGGTCACATGTCTTCCTTCGCTTCTTCTGCGACCATCTATGATGTCTGCTTCAACCACTTCTTCCGCGCTCGCAACGAGAAGGATGGTGGCGATCTGGTTTACTTCCAGGGTCATATCTCCCCGGGCATCTATGCTCGCGCCTTTGCTGAAGGTCGTCTGACCGAAGAGCAGCTGGACAACTTCCGTCAGGAAGTGGATGGCAAGGGTATCCCTTCCTATCCGCACCCGAAACTGATGCCGGACTTCTGGCAGTTCCCGACCGTATCCATGGGTCTGGGCCCCATCGCCGCCATCTATCAGGCTCGCTTCCTGAAGTACCTGACCGACCGTGGTATCAAGGATTGCTCCGAGCAGACCGTTTACGCCTTCCTGGGTGATGGCGAGATGGACGAGCCGGAAGCCAAAGGTGCCCTGACTGTTGCCGTGCGTGAAAAGCTCGACAACCTGGTGTTCGTGGTCAACTGCAACCTGCAGCGTCTGGATGGTCCAGTTGTCGGTAACGGCAAGGTCATCAACGAGTTGGAAGGCCTGTTTGCTGGCGCCGGTTGGGATGTCACCAAGGTTATCTGGGGTCGCAAGTGGGATGAGCTGCTGAAGAAAGACACTTCCGGCAAGCTGATCCAGCTGATGAACGAGACCGTGGACGGTGACTACCAGACCATGAAGTCCCGCGACGGTGGCTACATCCGTGAGCACTTCTTCAACCGTTATCCGGAAACTGCCGCGCTGGTCAAAGACATGACCGACGAGGAGATCTTTGCCCTGAACCGCGGTGGTCACGATCCTCGCAAACTGTTCGCCGCGTTCAACAAGGCGACCCAGACCAAGGGCAAGCCGACCGTTATTCTGGCCAAGACCATCAAGGGTTACGGCATGGGTGAAGCGGCCGAAGGCAAGAACATCGCTCACCAGGTCAAGAAGATGGAGCTGGACTCCGTGCGTCACCTGCGTGACCGCTTCAACCTGCCGGTGGCCGACGAGCAGCTGGCCGATCTGCCGTACCTGAAGATCGAAGCCGGTTCTGCCGAGCACAAATACCTGCACGACCGTCGCACTGCCCTGAAAGGCTATGTGCCGACTCGTCTGCGCGAAAGCACCACCAAGCTGGAAATCCCGGCACTGGATGCCTTCGGTCCGCTGCTGGGCGAGCAGGCGCGCGAAATCTCCACCACCATGGCGTTCGTGCGTTCCCTGAACGTGATGCTGAAAGACAAGTCCATCGGCAAGCGCATCGTCCCGATCCTCGCTGACGAAGCCCGTACCTTCGGTATGGAAGGTCTGTTCCGCCAGATCGGTATCTACAGCCCGCACGGTCAGCAGTACACCCCGCAAGACCGCGACATCGTTTCCTACTACAAGGAAGACAAGCAGGGTCAGGTTCTGCAAGACGGTATCAACGAGCTGGGCGCCATGTCCTCCTGGCTGGCTGCTGCGACCTCTTACAGCACCAACGACTGCCCGATGATCCCGTTCTACATCTACTACTCCATGTTCGGCTTCCAGCGGATCGGCGACATGGCGTGGGCAGCCGGTGACCAGCAAGCCCGTGGCTTCCTGCTGGGTGCAACCTCCGGTCGTACTACCCTGAACGGCGAAGGTTTGCAGCACGAAGATGGTCACAGCCACATCCTGGCGAACACCATCCCGAACTGCATCTCCTACGACCCGTCCTACGCCTATGAAGTGGCAGTGATCGTACAGGACGGCCTGCGCCGCATGTACGGTGAGAACCCGGAGAACGTGTTCTACTACATCACCACCCTGAACGAGAACTATGCCATGCCGGCCATGCCGGAAGGCGCCGAGGAAGGCATCCGCAAGGGTATCTACAAGTTGGAATCCGTCGCCGGTGCCAAGGCGAAAGTTCAGCTGCTGGGTTGTGGTTCCATCCTGGGTCACGTGCGCAAGGCTGCCCAGATCCTGGCCAGCGAGTACGGCATCGGTTCCGATGTGTTCAGCGTCACCTCCTTCAACGAGCTGGCCCGTGACGGTCAGGACGCGGATCGCTGGAACATGCTGCACCCGACAGCCGAAGCTCGCGTACCGTACATCGCTCAGGTACTGGGTTCCGAAGCCACCATCGCTGCGACCGACTACATGAAGTCCTTCGCCGATCAGGTTCGCGCCTTCGTTCCGACCGAGAACTACCGCGTGCTGGGTACCGACGGTTACGGCCGTTCCGACAGCCGTGCCAACCTGCGTCGTCACTTCGAAGTGAACGAGTTCTACGTGGTGGTTGCTGCCCTGACCGAACTGGCCAAGCGCGGCGAGGTAGACAAGCAGGTTGTGGCCGATGCCATCGCCAAGTACGGCATCGATGCCGACAAGGTCAACCCGCTGTACGCGTAAGTGGATCAAGGGTCGCGCCGTCATGCGGCGTGACCCTGCCAGGATTTAAAAACGGTTAACGCGAGATGTGCGTAGCGGCATCAGCCAGTCACGCGGATCGACGCAAGAGGATAAAGCACAATGTCCAAACAGATTATGGTGCCGGATATCGGCGCCGATGAAGTTGAAGTCACCGAGATCATGGTGGCCGTGGGTGACAAGGTCGAGCTGGACCAGTCCATCATCGCGGTAGAAGGCGACAAGGCCTCCATGGAAGTACCGGCCCCGTCTGCCGGTATCGTCAAAGAGATCCTGATCAAGGTGGGCGACAAGGTTGCCACCGGTTCCCAGATCATGATCTTCGAAGCCGAAGGCGCTGCCGCCCCTGCTGAAGTGGCTGCACCGGTTGCTGCTGCTCCGGCCGCCGCACCTGCCGCTGCCGTGCGCAAAGATGTGCACGTACCGGACATCGGTGACGACGAAGTGGACGTGACTGAAATCATGGTTGCCGTGGGCGACATGGTAGAAGCTGACCAGTCCATCATTGCCGTGGAAGGTGACAAGGCCTCCATGGAAGTACCGGCACCGTTCGCAGGCCGCGTAGTCGAGATCAAGGTGGCCGCTGGTGCCAAGGTCTCTACCGGCTCTCTGGTGATGGTATTTGAAGTGGCTGGCGCTGCGCCTGCTGCCGTTGCTGCTCCGGCTCAAGCTGCCGCGCCCGTGGCTGCTGCCCCGGTTGCCGCTGCTGCCAAAGAGGTCAACGTACCGGATATCGGTGGCGACGAAGTGGAAGTCACCGAGATCATGGTTGCTGTGGGTGACAAGGTTGAAGCCGACCAGTCCCTGATCGCCGTGGAAGGTGACAAGGCCTCCATGGAAGTGCCTGCGCCGTTCGCCGGTGTGGTCAAAGAGATCAAGGTGAAGGCGGGTGACAAGGTCTCCACCGGTTCCCTGATCATGGTATTCGAAGTGGCTGGCGCTGCTCCTGCCGCCGCGCCGGTTGCTCAAGCTGCCGCCCCGGTCGCTGCAGCCCCTGTTGCCGCTGCTCCGGCTCCGGTTGCCCAGGCTGCTGCCGCTGCGACCGATTTTGTTGCCAACGACGCCTACGTGCACGCCTCTCCGGCGGTACGCCGTCTGGCACGCGAGTTCGGTGTCAACCTGGCCAAGGTGAAAGCCTCCGGTCGCAAGGGCCGCATCGTCAAAGAAGACGTACAAGCCTACGTGAAGGATGCCATCAAGCGTGCCGAGTCCGCTCCTGCCTCTGCCGGTGTAGCCGGTGGCAACGGTCTGGGCGTACTGCCGTGGCCGAAGGTAGACTTCAGCAAGTTCGGTGATGTGGAAGAGGTCGAGCTGACCCGCATCCAGAAGATCTCCGGTCCGAACCTGCACCGCAACTGGGTCATGATTCCTCATGTCACCCAGTTCGACGAAGCCGATACCACCGAGCTGGAAGCGTTCCGCAAAGAGCAGAACGCGATGCTCGAGAAGCAGAAGGCAGACGTGAAGATCACCCCGCTGGTGTTCATCCTGAAAGCCGCCGCCAAGGCGCTGGAAGCTCACCCGCGCTTCTGCAGCTCCCTGTCCGAAGATGGCAGCAAGCTGATCATGAAGAAGTACATCCACATCGGTGTGGCGGTAGATACCCCCAACGGTCTGGTTGTGCCCGTGGTGCGCGATGTTAACAAGAAGGGCATCATGGAGCTGTCTCGCGATCTGGCCGAGATCTCCAAGAAGGCCCGTGCCGGCAAGCTGACCGCTGCCGACATGCAGGGCGGTTGCTTCACCATCTCCAGCCTGGGTGGCATCGGCGGTACCAGCTTTACCCCGATCGTCAACGCGCCGGAAGTGGCTATCCTCGGTGTTTCCAAGTCCGAGATGAAGCCGAAGTGGAATGGTAAAGAGTTCGCGCCGCGCCTGATGCTGCCGCTGGCTCTGAGCTATGACCACCGCGTGATCGATGGTGCCGATGGGGCTCGCTTCATCACCACCATGAACGGCGTGCTGTCCGACATTCGTCGACTGGTCCTGTAAGTGAGAGGGCGGGCCCAGAGCCTGCCCTTTTTACTTCTCATTTCATTAACATGATCGTAAACTTGCCCCGTTTTTTTCACGGCTGCAGCCACCCGTTTCGGTATAAGACTGCGCTGTCCGGGGATACAAGAACGACAAAGAGGTCATGATGAGTAAAGAAATCAAAACCCAGGTCGTAGTACTGGGTGCTGGCCCTGCCGGTTATTCCGCTGCTTTCCGTGCAGCCGATCTGGGTCTGGATACTATTATCGTCGAGCGTTACTCCACCCTGGGTGGCGTCTGCCTGAACGTGGGCTGCATCCCCTCCAAGGCGCTGCTGCACGTTGCCAAAGTGATTGAAGAAGCCAAGGCGCTGGCCGAGCACGGCATCGTCTTCGGTGCCCCGCAGACCGACATCGACAAGATCCGTCTGTGGAAAGAGAAGGTTATCAACCAGCTGACCGGCGGTCTGGCTGGCATGGCCAAGATGCGTAAAGTTCAGGTTGTGAACGGCTTGGGTAAATTTACCGGCCCGAACACCCTTGAAGTGGAAGGTGCCGACGGCAAGACTACCGTGACCTTCGACAACGCCATCATCGCGGCCGGTTCCCGTCCGGTGAAACTGCCGTTCATCCCCCACGATGACCCGCGCGTATGGGACTCTACCGATGCGCTGGAGCTGAAAACCGTTCCCGGCAAACTGCTGGTTATCGGTGGCGGCATCATCGGTCTGGAGATGGGTACCGTTTACTCCTCTCTGGGTTCCGAGATCGACGTGGTGGAATTTGCCGACCAGCTGGTTCCGGCTGCCGACAAAGACATCGTCAAGATCTATACCAAGCGCGTCGCCAAGAAATTCAACATCATGCTGGAGACCAAGGTCACCGCAGTTGAAGCACGCGAAGACGGCCTGTACGTCTCCTATGAAGGCAAGCACGCTCCGGCCGAGCCGGTTCGCTACGACAACGTGCTGGTTGCCGTAGGTCGTGTGCCGAACGGCAAGATGCTGGATGCCGAGAAGGCAGGCGTTGCCGTGACCGAGCGTGGTTTCATCGAGGTGGACAAGCAGCTGCGTACCAACGTGGCGCACATCCACGCCATTGGTGACATCGTGGGTCAGCCGATGCTGGCGCACAAAGGTGTTCACGAAGGTCACGTTGCCGCTGAAGTGATCGCTGGCAAGAAGCACTACTTCGACCCGAAAGTGATCCCGTCCATCGCCTATACCGAGCCAGAGATGGCATGGGTTGGTCTGACCGAGAAGGAAGCCAAGCAACAGGGCCTGAACTTCGAAGTCGCCACCTTCCCGTGGGCTGCTTCCGGTCGCGCCATCGCGTCCGACTGCTCCGACGGTATGACCAAGCTGATCTTCGACAAGGAGAGCGGCCGCGTCATCGGTGGTGCCATCGTGGGTACCAACGGTGGTGAACTGCTGGGTGAAATCGGTCTGGCCATCGAAATGGGTGCGGACGCCGAAGATATCGCGCTGACCATCCACGCTCACCCGACTCTGCACGAGTCCGTGGGTCTGGCTGCCGAAGTGTTCGAAGGCTCCATCACCGACCTGCCGAACGCCAAGGCCAAGAAGAAAAAGTAATTTTCTTCCCCGCTTGTCTAAAAAGCCGCTCGAATGAGCGGCTTTTTGTTTTCTCCTTGCTGCCCCGACTTCGACAAAGCCCAATATGCTAAAGATAGGTTTTGGCACTGATGAGAGAGGCACGATGCTAGAAGCACCCATTCCACCCGATGAGGCATTGCGGTTGGAGACCCTGCGGCGGCTCTCTTTGCTGGATTCCGAGGCCGAGGAGCGGTTTGACCGGCTGACCCGCATGGCCCGACGGGTGTTCAATGTCCCCATCGCGCTGGTGAGTCTGGTGGATGAAGACCGCCAGTGGTTCAAATCCTGTATTGGTTTGGAGGTCCGTGAGACCGCCCGGGACATCTCGTTTTGTGGCCACGCTATCATGGGTAATGAGACCTTCATCGTGCCGGATGCTTCGCAGGATCCCCGCTTTGCCGACAATCCGCTGGTGGTGGGCGGGCCCGGCATCCGCTTCTATGCCGGACAGCCACTGCGGATCGCCAACGGCTGCAAACTGGGGACGCTCTGCATCATCGACACTGTGCCGCGGGAATTGAGCGATGAGGATGTGGGGCTGCTCAAGGATCTGGCGGCAATGGTGGTGCGGGAGCTCGAAGCGGTGCAGCTGGCCACCATTGATGAATTGACCCTGATCTCCAATCGGCGCGGGTTCGTGATGCTGGCGGAGAAGAGCCTCTCGCTGGCCAGTCGCTTGCAGATGCCACTGGCACTGCTCTATCTGGATCTCAATGGCTTCAAGGGGATCAATGATCGGTGGGGGCATGCAGAAGGGGATCGGGCCCTGATCGCCTTTGCCACTCTGCTAAAGCAGGCTTTTCGTGGCGCCGACGTGTTTGCCCGCATGGGCGGCGATGAGTTTGCCGTCCTGTTGCCCAATGTGATGGAGGCGCAGGCGCAACTGGCCTATGAGCGTTTCAATGCCATGTTGGCCGAGCACAATCAGCACAGTGGTTGCGGTTATGCGCTGACCTGCAGCACCGGGATTGTCTGCTATGACGGGCACGGCTGTGTCTCCCTGGCCGAGCTGCTCACCCGCGCGGATGAGCTAATGTATCAGCGCAAACGGGATGGCAAGGGCTGACGGCTATGCCGGATTAGTCGCCACCAAAACAACAGAGAGCGCCACGGCGCTCTCTGTTGTTGATGGCTCAGGTCAAGGTCGGGGTCAGAGCCGGAAGTTGCCGACCAGCTTGTCCAGCTGACCGGAGAGCTGTTGCAGGCTGCGGCTCGACTCGGTCAGCTGGTGGGCGATATCGGCGGTCTCCATGGTGAGCTGGTTGATATCTTCCACGTTGCGGTTGATCTCGCCGACCACGCTGGACTGCTCCTCGGTGGCGGTGGCGACCTGGATATTCATGTCGTTGATCTGGGTGATGTGTGCGGTGATCTGGCCGAGGGCGGCGTTGGCCTCATCGGCCTGACTCACCACCTCCAGACTCTGGTTACGCCCTTGTGCCATGGCGCTGACCGCGCGGGCACTCTGCTCCTGCAAGCGGTTGATCATCCCCTGGATCTCGGCAGTTGAGGCGGCGGAGCGGTTGGCCAGATTGCGCACTTCATCTGCCACCACGGCGAAACCTCGACCCTGTTCACCGGCGCGAGCGGCCTCGATGGCGGCGTTCAGTGCCAGCAGGTTGGTCTGCTCCGAGATGCTGCGGATGGTTTCGAGGATGCTGCCGATGGAGTCGGTCTGGCTCGCCAGCGACTCGATAACCCCTGCCACCTGCTCAATCTCGCCGGAGAGGTCGACGATGCCGTGGCGCGCCTGCGCCACCACTACCGCACCCGCATCGGCCTGATCGTTGGCCTGTCTGGCGACTTCGGCTGCCAGCGAGGCGTTACCGGCGATCTCGCTCACCGTGGCCCCCATTTCGTGGATGGCGGTGGCCACCTGCACGGTGCGGTCACGCTGGGCAGTACAGTTATGCTGGGTCAGCTGCGCCTTGTTGGCCACCTCGTTGGCGGTGGCCGCGAGCTGGCGGGAGTTCTCCGCCACCTGCTCGATGGAGCCGTGGATCTTGGCGACGAAGTTGTTGAAGCCGGTGGCGACCTGACTCAGTTCGTCACGTCCTTCCACCTTGAGGCGCTGGGTGAGATCCCCATCGCCGCTGCCCAGCTCCTTGAACAGGCGGGCCAACTCGTTGAGCGGGCGGCTGACCGAGCCTGCCAGCAGCATCCCCATCAGCCCCATGGCCAGCGCAATCACCAGCGAGATCATCAGGATCTCGTTGCGGGTCTGATCCAGCTCGGCATAGATCTCGGCTTGCGGCACCTGGGCCACCAGATACCAGTCGAGCAGCGGGATATAGCTGCTGGCCAGTACCATGGGCTCGCCATTGACTTCGGCGTTGATGACGGCAAAGGGGCGTTTGGCCAGCAGGCTGCCGGTATCACCGCTGGCAATGTTGCCAAGCGTGTCACGCTCGATGCGGTTGGCCTCGGGGTGCAGCTTCACCTTGCCGCTGCCATCGACCATAAAGACGATGCCGCTCTCTTCCAGCCGGAAGTTGGAGACCATGGTCACCATGGTGTCGAGGGATTTGGCAAAGCCGGCCAGCCCGCGCCCGTTGAGCTGCTGGAAGTTGACGAACAGCTTCACCTCGCCGTTGCTCTCGCGGAAGATGCTGAGGGTCATCTCCTTCTGGCTCTTGGTGTAGTCATAGAACCAGGCGTCTTGCGTGGGTGTCAGGTTGCGCAGAAAGCCATCCTGGTTGTAGTAGGCGGCACTCTGGCGATCGGCGAAGGAGGCGGTCACCAGACCATACTGGTTGGCCACATCCTTGAGCTGGTTGATGAGGATTGGCTCCTGCTCTTTGGGCATGCCCCGATCCACCCAGTCGAGGATAAAGCGGTCGGTGGCCAGTTGGCGGGCGGCCTGGGCGATGCCGTGGAGATCCTGTTCAATCTCCTTGCTGATCCGCTGGGTCAGGTTGGGGAGCTCCTGCTCGAACATCCGGTTTTCGATCAGTTGCTGGGCCGAGCGTTGACTGAAGTAGCCTACCAGCAGGCAGGAGACGACCACGGCCAGGGTGACCGTGGCCAGTATTTTCTGTTTAAGAGTGAGGGTTGCCAGCATAAAGGTGCTCAAAAGGTTGAGATTGACGACGCTCATATTAGCGGCAGCGCGGCGCTACCCATGAGGCTTGCAGCCCTTTATTTGCGGATTACGTTTGCGCTCACAGGGGCGGCGACTCGCCCCTTCGCCATGCAGCACAGGCGGGATGCGGATTGACGGTTGCGCTAACTGCCGGGCCCCTTATAGTAGAGGCCATCCTTGGTGACTGACCCTCTGAATAATATGGAAAATATGATGCGCAGCTTAGGTGCGGGATGGACCCGTCTGCTTTTGGTGATGCTGGCGGCCTGCCCGCTGCTGGCTGTGGCGGCACAGGGGGAGCGCCCGAAAATTGCGGTGGTGCTCAGTGGCGGCGGTGCCAAGGGTTCTGCCCATATCGGCATCCTCAAGGTGCTGGAGCAGAAACGGATTCCGGTCGACATCATAGTCGGTACCAGCATGGGCTCTTATGTGGCGGGGATGTATGCCATGGGGCTCAGTGCCGAGGAGGTGGAGCGCACCACTTTGGCCATCGACTGGAACAAGGGCTATCAGGACAAGGTTGGCCGCGACGAGCTGTCGCTGCGCAAGAAGCAACAGAACGAGCAGTATCAGCTGCGCACCGATATCGGGGTGAATGGCGACACCACCCAGCTGCCGGACGGTTTCTTCCAGGGCCAATCCATGGCCAGCCTGCTGCGGGGGGCCACCTCCAACCTGCCGGTGCAGGAGAGCTTCGACGATCTCCCCATTCCCTACCGCGCCATGGCGACCGACATGGAGACGGTCACCCCCTTCGTGCTCGATCACGGCAGCCTGGCCAAGGCGATGCAGGCCTCCATGTCCATTCCCGGCGCCCTCAAGCCGGTGGAGTGGGAGGGGCACATCCTGGCGGACGGCGGCAGCGTCAACAACATGCCGGTGGATGTCGCCAAGGCGATGGGGGCCGACGTGGTGATCGCGGTGGATATCGGTGCCAAGCTGCGTACCCGGGAGTCCCTCAAGTCAGGGTTGGCCATGATTGACCAGCTCACCACCTACATGACCCAGGTGGGCACTGACAAACAGAAGGCGCTGATGGGACCGAAGGATATTCTGATCGCCCCCGAGTTTGGCGATATGGGGATCGCCGACTTTGCCCGGATGCCGGAGGGGATCAAGATCGGTGAGACGGCGGCTGACAAGGTGTCGCTGCAACTCGATAAGCTGTCGCTCACCAAGGCGCAGTACAACGCCTATCGCAACCAGAAGCTGAGCCGCCGTGCCGAGCGTAGCGGTCAGCCCGCCTACTTCATCGACAAGGTGGAGATCATCAACAAGTCGCGCCTCTCGGATGAGACGGTGCGCGCCATGCTGAAAGTGCGGCCGGACAAGGTACAGACCAATGAGAGTCTGGAAGCGGGCATTCGCCGCCTCTATGCCCTTGAGTCGTTCGATCGCATCACCTACGAGGTGGAGGAGCGTGACGGGGAGAATGTGCTGCTGGTGGATGCCAGCGAGAAGAACTGGGGGCCGGGCTACCTCAACTTCCAGTTCGGTTTCACCGATGACTTCGAGAACACCTCCAACTACAACGTCGGCATGTCCTATACCCTCACCAACGTCAACGAGTGGGGGGCCGAGTGGCTGACCGAAGCGTCGCTGGGCACGGCCAAACATATCAAGACCGACTTCTATACCCCGCTCGAACCCTCCCAGACCTTCTATGGTGAGGCGAGTCTGGCCTATGACCAGACCCTGCGCCGCCTGTTTTTCCCCAATCCGGATCCCGAGGCGGTTTCGATAAGCTATCTCGACTCCGAATACTCCTTCTTCAGCGGCGATCTGGCGGTGGGCTGGAACCGCCAGCCCTGGAGCCGGTTGTCGATGGGGCTGGAGGGACAACTTGGCACGATTGATGTGAAGAACTTCAAGGGGCTGGAGATGGATGCCACGGCGTGGGGCCCCTATGTCCGCTTTGAACACGACAATCTGGATAGCCGCTATTTCCCCTATCAGGGGATGAAATGGGACATGAAACTGGGCCACTCCCACGTCAGTGTGGATGGACTCGAGTCAGCAGATGGCCGCAGTGAAGGCTGGAATTATCAGCTCTCGATGATCAAGCCCTGGTCATGGGACAGGCACAGTCTCAACCTGATCCTCGAAGGGGGCGGCTCGGGCAGTGAAGAGGTGGTGCCGCTGCATATTCAGGATCTGGGCGGGCTGTTCCGCCTCTCCGGTTTCCAACGCTACCAGCTGAGCGGTCGCTACAGCCTGTTCGGTGGCCTGCGTTACATCTATCGGGTGGCAGATAATGACTTTGGTGCCCTCAAGATGCCGCTCTATCTGGGTGGATCTCTGGAGCAGGGCGGGGTCTGGAACAAGGGTGAGGATATCAGTCTGGAGAGCTCGTTTACCGCCGGTTCGCTTTATGTCGGGGTGGAGAGCTTCCTCGGCCCTGTGTTCCTCGGCTACGGCATGGCGGAGGGGGGCAATGACGTCTTCTATCTGCAATTGGGCAGTACGTTCGAATAATGCTGAAATGATGCCGATTTGTTAACTCTGGTTGGGGTCGCTCAATTAATTTTCAAAAAATACCAGCCTGTTTAATTGGTTACGATTTTGTGGTGAATAAGTAAACAGGGTTTGGATTTTAATTAGTCGTTAAAACTTATATAGTGGGGAGCACCCTACGGGGTGTCCCGCAAGGACGATCGCCGCGAGCGTGGGCGAACCCCAAAAAAAGACCAAAGAGGAATTAGTCGTGCTTGAAACATACCGTAAACACGTCGCAGAACGTGCCGCCGAGGGCGTGGTTGCCAAACCTCTGGATGCAGAGCAGGTCGCCGCCCTGGTTGAGCTGCTCAAGAACCCGCCCGCTGGCGAAGAAGACTTTCTGAAAGAGCTGTTGTCCTCCCGTATTCCCCCCGGTGTTGATGAAGCGGCCTATGTCAAAGCCGGTTTCCTCACCGCCGTCGCCAAGGGCGAAGCCCACTCTCCCATCCTGACTGCCGCCGAAGCTGTCGAGCTGCTGGGCACCATGCAGGGTGGTTACAACATTCAACCGCTGATCGACCTGCTGGATCACGCCACTCTGGCGCCGCTTGCCGCCAAGGGGCTCTCCCACACCCTGCTGATGTTTGACTCTTTCCACGACGTGGAAGAGAAGGCCAAGGCGGGCAATGTCCACGCCAAGCAAGTGATGCAATCCTGGGCTGATGCCGAGTGGTTCCTCTCCCGCCCGGAGCTGGCCGAGAAGATCACCGTCACCGTGTTCAAGGTGACCGGCGAAACCAACACCGACGACCTCTCGCCGGCACCGGACGCCTGGTCCCGCCCGGACATTCCGCTGCACGCCCTGGCGATGCTGAAAAACGCCCGTCCCGGCATTACTCCGGACAAGGATGGCGCCGTCGGCCCCATCAAGACCATCGATGCCCTGAAAGAGAAAGGCTTCCCGCTGGCCTACGTGGGTGACGTGGTCGGTACCGGCTCTTCCCGTAAATCCGCCACCAACTCGGTGCTCTGGTTTATGGGCGACGACATTCCGTTCGTGCCGAACAAGCGTGCTGGCGGTGTCTGTCTGGGTGGCAAGATTGCCCCGATCTTCTTCAACACCATGGAAGATGCCGGTGCTCTGCCTATCGAAGTGGATGTCTCCAAGCTGGAAATGGGCGATGTGATCGACATCTACCCCTATGCCGGCAAGATCTGCAAACACGGCACCGAACAGGTGCTAGCGCAGTTTGAACTGAAAACCGACGTGCTGATCGACGAAGTGCGCGCCGGTGGCCGTATCCCGCTGATTATCGGTCGCGGCCTCACTGACAAGGCCCGCGAAGCGCTGGGTCTGCCGTTCTCCACCGTATTCCGTCGCCCGCAGCCGGTGGCCGATACCGGTAAAGGCTTCACCCTTGCCCAGAAGATGGTGGGCAAGGCGTGCGGCGTGAAGGGCATTCGCCCGGGCACTTACTGCGAGCCCAAGATGACCACGGTCGGCTCTCAGGACACCACGGGCCCGATGACCCGCGACGAGCTCAAAGATCTGGCCTGTCTCGGCTTCTCCGCCGATCTGACCATGCAGTCCTTCTGCCACACTGCCGCCTATCCGAAGCCCATCGACGTACAGACCCACCACACCCTGCCGGACTTCATCATGAACCGCGGCGGTGTGAGCTTGCGTCCGGGTGACGGCGTCATCCACTCCTGGCTGAACCGCATGCTGCTGCCGGATACCGTGGGTACCGGTGGTGACTCCCACACCCGTTTCCCCATCGGTATCTCCTTCCCGGCGGGCTCCGGTCTGGTGGCCTTCGCCGCCGCCACCGGCGTGATGCCGCTGGATATGCCGGAGTCCGTGCTGGTGCGCTTCAAGGGCGAGCTGCAACCGGGCATCACCCTGCGTGATCTGGTTCATGCCATCCCCTACGCCGCCATCCAGAAAGGGCTGCTGACCGTCGAGAAAGCGGGCAAGAAGAACATCTTCTCCGGCCGTATCCTCGAGATCGAAGGTCTGCCGACCCTAAAAGTGGAGCAGGCGTTCGAGCTGGCGGACGCCAGCGCCGAGCGCTCCGCTGCCGGTTGCACCATCAAGCTGGATAAAGAGCCGATCATCGAGTATCTGAAGTCCAACATCGTGATGCTGAAATGGATGCTCTCCGAAGGCTACGGCGACGTACGCACCATCACCCGCCGCATCAAGGGGATGGAAGAGTGGCTGGCCAACCCGACCCTGATGGAAGCGGACAAGGATGCCGAGTACGCCGAGATCATCGAGATCGATCTGGCCACCATCAAGGAGCCAATCCTCTGTGCGCCGAACGACCCGGACGATGCCCGTCTGCTGAGCGACGTGGCTGGCGACAAGATCGACGAAGTGTTCATCGGTTCGTGCATGACCAACATCGGTCACTTCCGTGCCGCCGGCAAACTGCTCGAGAAGTATCAGGGCGAGCTGCCGACCCGCATGTGGATCGCTCCGCCCACCAAGATGGATAAGGATCAGCTGACCGAAGAGGGCTACTACGGCATCTTTGGTCGCGTCGGTGCCCGCATCGAGATCCCGGGCTGCTCCCTGTGCATGGGTAACCAGGCGCGGGTAGCGGAAGGGGCCTCCGTGGTCTCTACCTCAACCCGTAACTTCCCGAACCGTCTGGGTAAAGGTGCCAACGTCTATCTGGCCTCTGCGGAGCTGGCAGCCGTTGCCGCCATCCTCGGCAAGATCCCGACTGTGGCGGAGTACCTGCAATACGCCAAGGCGCTGGATGCCACTGCGGCAGATACTTACCGCTACCTCAACTTCAACGAGATCGCCTCCTACACCAAGAAGGCCGATGCGGTGATCCTGCAGCAAGCCGTTTAACGGAGTTCTTGCGCGATTTGCGCGATAAGAAGCCAATAATGCCGCGTATTTACGCGGCATTATTTATTTGTGTGTTATTCACCGTCTTTTTTGAAGATTGTTTGCACGATCCTTGCTAGAGAGATCCAACCACCTGTTTGGTGGTTCGTTTTATAAACGCTTTGGGTTATGTTGTTCGGTTATGTGCGGTAATGATGAGGCATCGTTATCGAGGGAAAGTGGATATCTGTTCACTGGGTGCTTGCGTTGGCAGGCCTGACGAATTGCGGCGTGGTTCTTTATGTTTCTGTTCAGGATCGATCTCTCCCGAACCGGGTTACGCTTCGGCGGTGCCTTGCTGGTCTTTACCCTGCCGCTGCTGGTGGGAGCTTGGCTCATCCACAGCAATTATGTGCAGGAGCTGAAAGCGGAATCCAGCGCCTCGGCCCACAAGGCCAGAACCCTGATGGAGTCGATGCTGGATCATGCGGAGCAGGCCAATCGCTCCGTGCTGCCCTTGGTGAATGCTCCCTGTCGCGACAACCTGCTGGTGCTGCGCAAGAAGGTCGCCATCGAGCCCTTCCTGCGTTCGGTCAATCTGGTGCGAAACGGCATCATCAATTGCACTTCGCTGTTTGGTGAGGCCAATGATGCCGATGACGGCTCCATCTACACCGGCCGCAAGCTGCTGCTGATGAGTGGCAACCGGGTGCGGCAAAATCACCCGCTGCTGGTGGTGCGCACCGAGCAGGGCAAGGATGCCGCCTTGAGCGCCATCGACAGTACCCAGCTCAGCTTCATGCTCTCCATGAGCGGAAAATCCAGTGCGCTCTATCTGCAGGTGGGGTCGGCCTGGCTCAATGAGTCTGGCCGCTATCTGAGCGAGGCGCCCACCCTCCATCGCGGGATCAGCCAGGCCCTCACATCATCCCATTATCCTTTCACCATCCATGCCGGTTATGCCATGCCGGTCTACTGGAAGTCGCTGTGGGCCGCGCGGCATGTGGCGCTGTCGTGGCTGGCGGTTTCCTCGCTTTTGCTGGCCTGGCTGGTGTGGTGGGTGCTGGGGCGTCCCGGCTCGCCAACAGATGAGTTGCGACGGGCCCTGCGAGCCAGGGAGTTTGTTCCCTACCTGCAGCCGCTGATTGCCAGCCACGACGGCAAGATGATGGGCGCCGAGGTGCTGATGCGCTGGGAGCATGTCAATGAAGGGGTGATCCGGCCCGATCTCTTTATCCCGCAAGCGGAGGAGTCGGGACTGATCGTCCCCATGACCACCCATATCATGAAGCAGGTGGCGACAAGGTTGAACCGCTCTCAGGAGCAGTTGCCCGATGGGTTTCATATCAGCTTCAACATCAGCGCCGCCCATTGCCACGATTTTGCCCTGCTGGCCGAGTGTCGCGCCTTCCTCGGGCATTTCCTCCCCGGCAAGGTGGTACTGGTGCTGGAGCTGACCGAGCGGGAGCTGTTGATGTCAGATCCCCAGACCCTCTCCCTGTTCCGTCAGCTGGACGAGATGGGGGTCAAACTCGCCATCGACGACTTTGGCACCGGCCACTCCAGCCTGGCTTACCTGCAGCAGTTTCATGTGGATTACCTCAAGATCGACAAATCCTTTATCGCCCGCATCGGTACCGAGTCGCTCTCGGAACATATCGTGGATAACGTGATCGATCTGGCGACCCGGCTCGGTCTGGCGCTGGTGGCGGAAGGGGTGGAGAGCGAGCGTCAGGCTGACTACCTCAGGGCTAAAGGGGTCGACTATCTGCAGGGGTACCTGTTTGCCCGCCCCATGCCGCTGCGCCAGTTCTGCGAGGAGCTGCTGCCGGAAGAGGCACAGACCCGCCAGCCAGATGGGGTGCGAGGCATCTCGAACGCCACCTGATCTATCGGTGACAGACGGGCGGACAAGCTCCCGTCTGGCAGGGTAGGGGAGTGCTCTCTCCCTATCCCCCCTCGAGTGCAGGGGCTTGTTTTCCATGCCTTGTGGCTCGCTTTTCGGTAGAATCGGCGCTCATTTTGACGTCAGTAAAAGATGAGGCGCGGTATGACGGTTCAGTTCCAGGCATTTCACAGCATCAAGGCGATCGGTAATCGGGAGGTGCTGTTCAACTGGTCGAGAACCAATCCCCTCGGAGCGCTGGATCAGGTGTGGCGCCCGAAAAGCTGCGACGAGTTGCAAATGTTGCTGCGGGAACACCCCGAGCGCAAGCTGCGCCTTATCGGCTCCGGCCTCTCCTTCGAACCCATCCACAGCGTCTATGCCGAGGGCAGTCAGGCACTGCTGGTGGACTTGCACCACCTGCGCGGCCAGTTGGACAAAACTGCCGATACCGTGACCTATCAGGCGGGGACGCCGCTCGATACCGTTTATGCCGAGCTGATCGCCATGGAGCGGATGCTGCCCGCATCCCCCGGTGTCATCGGCATCCAGACCCTGGGCGGCGCCCTCAGCACTGGCACCCACGGTCAGGGACTGCACCAGTCTGCCCTCTGCGATGCGGTGGAGGCCATGACGGTGATGCTGGCCAATGGCGACATCATCCGGGTGGATCGCACCGACCCGCGCTTCGGTGCCTTCGTGATGGGGATGGGGATGCTCGGCATCCTGCTCGACGTCACCCTGCGTACCGTGCCCAACCGCATCATGCGCTGCACCAAGTTCACCACCGATTACTCCTTCCTGTTGGAGCACAACGAGCGGCTCAACCGCGAGCACGGCTTTGTGAAGAGCTGGTGGTTTGCCTGGACCGGCGAGAGCCACATCTGGCTGGTGGATCCCGCCTCTGATGAGGAGGTGGCCCGCTATCGTGCCGGTGGCAGCGAGCCGCTGCTGCTGGATGGCGATATCGATGCCCGCATGAACGCCACCATCGACGCCACCCTGCAGAAGATGGCGAAGGACACCAAGGATGAGGCGCTGGCGGGTGAGCACTTCGAGACGGTGCGCCGCTTCAAGGATGCCTCCGATCTGGTGGGCAACGTCTACCAGATCCTCTGCAAGGGGATCCCGGCCCCCCAGATCAACTGTGAGGTGGCGGTGCCGCTTCATCGTATGAACGAGGCACTGGAGATCCTGCAAGCGTGGCAGCGGGCCAACCCGGGCGTGCTGCACTACCCCTTTATCCTGCGATGTACCGGCCCCTCCGAGGCCTGGCTCAGCGCCGCTTATGGCCAGTCGGTCTGCTGGATCGGTTTTCTGGTCTATCTGGCGGCGGACGGCACCTTCGTCAACGGCTCCATGGAGCAGATGCGCGAGCTGCAGCAACTGCTGGCGCCGCTTGGCGGCATCCCCCACTTCGGCAAGCATCTGGCGATGGATCTCTACGACTTCCCGGCCCTGCTGCCGCGCTGGAACGACTTCGTGGCGTTGAAAGCCGAGCTCGACCCCCACGGCCGCTTTGAAAACCGCTGGCTCAGCGACCTGTTTGCCAACCGGTAAGGATCTGACATGACCGATATGCAAGATACCCGTATCCCAGTGACTCTGCTGACCGGCTTTCTCGGCAGCGGCAAGACCACCTTGCTCAACCATTGGGTCAAGCAGCCGGAGCTCGGTGAGTGCGCCGTGCTGATCAACGAGTTCGGCTCGGTGGGGCTGGATCACCATCTGGTGCAACAGGTGGATGAGCAGGTGATGCTGCTCGACTCCGGCTGCATCTGCTGCTCGGTGCAGGGCTCTTTGGTGGAGGCGTTGCAGGGGCTGTTTATGAAGGCCATCCAGCGCAAGATCAAACCGTTCAAGCGGCTGATTATCGAGACCACAGGTCTGGCTGACCCAGCCCCCGTTCTGTTTACCCTGCGCGAAGAGGGCTTTATCGCCCAGCGCTACCGCTTCGATGGCACTGTCACCGTGGTGGATGCCGGTCATATCGAGCAGCAGTTGGCGGCCCAGTATGAGGCGGTGAAACAGGTGGCGCTGGCGGATCTGCTGGTGGTGAGCAAAGGCGATCTGGTGGATGACGAGCAGCTGGCGCGGGTCGAAGCCCAGCTGGCGGCACTCAATCCGGCGGCCCCGATCGAGCGGGTGACCAATGGCGAACTCTCGCCCAAGGTGCTGGATAAGCTGGGTGCCTACAACGAAGCGGCCGGGCGTGATGTACGCCAGCTGCTTGCTTGGCTGCGCACCGAATCCCCCAAGCAGGGGCTGGCGTCACCGATGCAGCCGAAGATGCAACCGTTCGCCGCCAAGGTGGGCACAGCTGCGCCCACCCACTTCGAGCACGGCAACATCGAGAGTTTCTCCCTGCGTATCGGCGAGCCGCTCAAGCCCTCTCGCCTGCTGGCCGCCATCGATGCGGTGCAGGCGCAGTATGGCGATGCCCTGTTGCGGCTCAAGGGGATCTTGCTGCTGGAAGGGGAGAGCCAGCCGGTGGTGATCCACGGCGTCCACGGCCAGCTCTATCCGCTGCAGGCGCTGGGCGACTGGCCGGAGGGCAAGGCCCAGTCCCGACTGGTGTTTATCGTGAAAAGTCAGGACAAGGCCGGTATCGAGCAGCTCTTTATGGCGACCCTCAAGGCCCCCGAGCCCACTCTGGAAGAGCGGCTCAAAGCCATGCTGGGTCAGCCCGACAACTGATCTTGCGTGTTGCAGCTCTCCTGCACCGGGTCAGGACTGCGACGGTTGAACAGCACAAACGCCACCGGCACAAAGTAGAACGAGAGCAGGGTCGCCAGCGCTGTGCCACCGGCGATGGCGATGGCAAAGGGGGGCCAGAAGCCGCCGCCCCCCAGCAATAGCGGGATGAAGCCGCCCACCGTGGTGATGGTGGTTGAGACGATGTGGCGGCTGCAACCGGCCACCAGGTCACGGATCTGCGGCAGATTGCCCTGTTGTGCCAGCGGGTCTGCCTTCAGCTCGGCCAGAATGACGATGGCGGCGTTGATGGCCAGCCCCATCAGTCCCAGCAGGGCGATGATCACCGTAAACCCGAAGGGGTACCCCAGTAGCCAGACCCACAGCAGGCCGAGCCCCGCCGACTGGATCGCCACCAGGGTGACGATGCCCGCCAGCCGGAACGAGTTGAAGCTGAGCACCAGCACGGCCACCAGCAGCACGGCGACCAGGCTGACATGGGCCATCAGATTGCCCACCGATTCATCCCGCTTGGCGGCTTCCCCGCCAAACTCCAGTCGATAGCCCGGCGGCAATGCCAGCGCCTTGGCGGCCAGCCTCTCTTTGACCTGCTCCAGCACGGTTTGCGGCAATACGCCGACCGCCAGATAGGCCTCCAGCACATTGACCCGCTCACCATCCCGGCGGCTGATCTCCCCCCAGCTTGGCAGCAGCTCGGGAGTGGCCAGCGCCCGCAAGGTGAGATTGGCTGCCCCTTGCTGGCCGGTGCCGGTGAGCGACAGCGGCACATTGAGCAGCGCATCCGGATCCTGACGCAAGGGCTCGGCCAGTCGCACCCGAACCGGGATTGACTCGGTGCCTTCCAGCACAGTGCCGCCCAACCTGCCATCCAGTGCGCCCGCCAGCCGGGAGGCAACATCGGTCAGGCTCATGCCTGCCAGTCGGGCGGCCTCCTCATCGACCTGCAACCAGAGTTTGGGGGCCCCTGCCTGCAAGGTGGCGCGGGTCTGCACCACGGCTGGGGTATTGGCGAGCAGACTGCGCAGCTCCTCTCCCAGACGGTGTAGTTGTTCAAGGTCGGGGCCAAACAGCCGCAGCTCGACCGGGGCATTGAAAGGCGGCCCCTGTTCCAGCTTGCGCACCAGGATCTGCGCTTCGGGAAATGTTGCATCGAGCCGCTGCTGCAGTTGTGGAATGAGCCGCTCGGCGGCATCGGCATCCTGCAGGGTGATCATCCCCTGGGCGTAATCGGCCCGCCCCTGTTTTCTGGGCACCAGGTTGTAGTAGAAGCTGGGTGCGTTGTCGCCCACCACCCAATCCTGACGAACCAGCTCGGGGAGGCTGGCCAGCTCGGCGGAGATCCCCAGTGCCAGCTCGCGGGTGCGCGCCAGGCTCGCCTGTGGGGAGAGGCTGACCTCGATGTGGATCATGTCCCGGTCGGCAGGGGGAAAGAACTGTTCGGTGAGGCGGCCCGCCACCCAGAAACCGAGCAGGGGCAGCAGACTGACCAACAGCATGGTTCGCCAGGGGTGAGCCAGCGCCATGGCGATGCTCTGCTGGAAACGGGCGCTCACCCGGGGCAGGTGCAAGCCATCCTGATACCAGCGTCCCCCCTGATCACTGCCAATCCAGCGGGCTGCGAGGCCAGCCACCAGGGTGTGGGCGATGAGGTAGGATCCCAGCAGTGAACAGATCACCGCCCAGGCGATGCCGCCGACAAACTCGCCCGCCGGGCCCGGCATCAGAATGATCGGCATAAAGGCGAGCATGGTGGTGAGGGTGGAGCCCAGCAGTGGCAGCCAGAGGTGGCCGATGGCTTCCAGTGCGGCGGCACTCATGGCCATGCCGTGACGGCGCTGATACTGCACCCGATCCGCCATGACGATGGCGTTGTCCACCATGATCCCGAGCGCCACCACCAGACCGGTGACCGACATCTGGTGAATGGGCAGATTGCTCAGGTTCATGCAGGCGAATGAGAACGCCACGGTAAGCGGCAGCGACATGGCCACGATAATGGCGGCCTTGACTCCCAAGGTCACCAGCAGCACAGCCACTATGATGAGGAAGCCCTGCACAATGTTGATGAGCAGGGTGTCGAGCCGCTGATCGGTATAACGCTGCTGATCGAAGCTGGTGACGAGGCCGATATTATCCGGCAAGTCCTGTTGCAGCTGGGCCAGCATGGTATCGACCCGTGCCGACCAGAGGTCGATGCGGTGATCCTGTGCCATGCGCAGGCCAACCACCACGGCCCGCTCACCATTGGCAAAGGCCAGCTGGCTCTCCGGCTGGTGCAGGGTACGTCTTACCTCGGCCAGATCGCCAAGGCGCAGGGTCTGGCCCTGCTCGCCGGTACGCAGCGGGATCTGGCGGATCCGCTCCAGGGTATCGAGGGCGCCGCGGATCTCCACCTGAAAGCGATTGTGGCTGCCCTGCAACTCCCCGGCGGCTACTTTGGCATCGGCACCGCTCAGCGCCTGGGCAAGTTGTTCGCCACTCATGCCGCTGGCACTGAGGGCGAGGGGATCGAACCGCACCTCGATCTCCTCCTGCGGTGCCCCGACCCGCTCGACGTATTCGGTGCCCGGCAGCTGGCGAGCCCGGCGTTCCAGCTCGGCGCTGTAGCGGGCGAGGCGATCCAGCTGTGGCTGGCCCGGCCCGCGCCAGACTACATTGACCAGCCGGGTGAAGGGGTAGCCCTTCTCGTCATCCAGCTTGGGGGCACTGGCGCCGGCTGGCAGTCCGGCGGCAAGATCTGCCAGCCGGTCACGGACTCTGGACCAGACGGGCTCGACATCGCTGACTTCATCCTTGAGCTCCAGATTGATGATGGAGAGACCGGGGCGAGAGCTCGACTCGATCAGCTTGATCTCGCTCTGGGCCCGCAGCCGGTTCTCGATGGGCTCGCTCACCAGCGCCTCCACCCGCTCGGCGCTGGCCCCGGGGAAGTGGGTAACCACGCTGGCAAAACGGCTGGTGAGCTGGGGATCTTCGGTTCTGGGCAGGGTCTGCAATGCCGCAAGGGCGGCCGTCAGCAGCAGCGCGACCGTCAACAGCAGCAGACGGCCATTCTCGATAAACGGGCGGATCATGACTGTGGCTCCGGATGCGCCGCCTGATGATCCACACTGGTGGTCAGGGTGACCTGTTGGCCCGGCACCAGTTTATGCAGGCCATCGGTCACCAGCTGTTCTTGTCCGTTCAGGGCACCACTTATCCAGGCTCGTTCGCCATCTTGCTGCAGCAGGGTGACGTCCCGACTGACCACTCGGGGTGGCGTTTCGTCGTTGAGCAGATAGAGGGTCCAGCTGCCGCGCAATCCCTGGGTCAGCGCGGTGAGCGGCACCTCGTAGGCGCGGGTGGGCTCGCGGGTCTGATGCAGCAGGGTGATCAGTTGCCCTTCTGCCAGTTGTTCGCCGCCCCGGGTCAGCTGGAAGCGGGCGGTGCGGGTGTGGGTCTGCCCGTCCACTTGTACCCCCAGATTAAGCAGGCGACCCTCCAGTGATTGCGCACCGCTTTGCAGGGGGTAGTGTTGGCCGACGATCAGGGACTCGGCCTGTTTCACCGGCACGCCGATATCGGCCTCCCACTGGCCGCTGCGGGTGAGGGAGAAGAGAGGCTGGCCTGCGGCCACCACAGCCCCCAATGCCTGCTCGCGGCTGACTACGATTCCGTTGAAGGGCGCACGCAGCTGTGATTTCTCCTGTTTGACCCGGTTGGCTTCGAGGGCGGCGGCCAGCTGGTTGGCGCTTGCCTCCAGCATGCGGACTTTGCCTTGCTGTTCATCCAGTGCTTGACGGGAGCTGAACTGCTGCTGGCGCAGGGCTGTGAGCCGTTCGAGCGTCTGCCGGGCAAGGGTCAGCTCGGCCTCGTTCTGGGCAGCCCGGGCGGCCAGCTCTTTGGCTTCCACTGCCAGCAGCCGGGTATCCAGTGTGGCGAGCAGTTCGCCAGCCGCGACCGGCTCTCCGCGTCCCTTGTGCAGAGTGGCGATCCGCCCTGCCAGCTCGAAGCCTATCTGGCTGTGCTCGGGGGCGATCACCCTGCCATTGAAGCGGTGCAGCACCGGGTAGTGATCGCTGGCTTGCAGCGGCTGGGCGATCACCCGGGTCAGGACGGGTGTTTCTTCTGACTCTGTGACCGGGCTGCAGCCACTCAGTAACAGCGCCAGCAGGATTAAGCAAAGTGTCATGACATCATCCTCTGGTTGACATAACATCAAATCATACCGGTGAGTCTAGTTTTTCGAAACTAGACTGTCCAGTTTGATTGTGGAGGAAAAATGAACATTTCACCCCGTAGTCAGCAGAAGCGGGCTGCGATCCTCGATGCTGCCGGGCGGCTCTTCTGTCAGCACGGTCTGCATCTGGTCAGCATGGACATGGTGGCCAGTGAAGCGGGCGTCTCCAAGCAGACGGTCTACAGCCATTTTGCCAACAAGGAGTCGCTGTTTGCCGAAGCGGTGGGCAGCAAGTGCGTCAGCAGCGAGCTGATGCCGGAGGTGTTGCTGCGTGGCAACAATGTGCGGGAGAGTCTGATTGCCTTTGGCCGCAGCTTTCGCAAGTTGATCTTGAGCGATGACGCCATCAATATCTTTCGCACCTGCATCAGCTGCAACGATGCCCAGCTGGCCACCCTTTTTTTCGAGGCGGGCCCGCTCTATGTGACCGAGATGCTGTCCAACTGGCTGGAGCAACAAAAGCAGCAAGGCCTGCTGTGCCATCAAGACAGCGAACAGGCCGCCTTGCAGCTGTTGCTGATGTGGCAGGGCAAGGAACGCATGCTCCGTGAGCTAGGTCTGCCATTGACCCTGAGTGCTGCCGAGCAGGATGCCTGGACCCTGAGTTGTGTCGATCTCTTCCTGACCGCCGCCGCTCCCCCGCAAAAATAATGGAGGTGGCAATGAGCCACACAGTGACAGATGCCCAGCGCAAGTGGCTGCCCCTGCTGGCGGCGGTCGGTTTCTTTATGCAAGCGCTGGATGGCACCATTCTCAACACCGCCCTGCCCAGCATGGCCGAGACCTTGGGAGAGAGCCCGCTGCAGATGCAGTCGGTGATCATCGCCTACATGTTGACGGTGGCGCTGCTGATCCCGGCCTCCGGCTGGCTGGCAGACAGATTCGGTACCCGCCGCATCTATCTGGCCGCCATCTCGCTCTTTACCCTCGGCTCGCTCGCCTGTGCCGCCTCCAATTCCCTCTCCATGCTGGTGGCCGCCCGTGTGCTTCAGGGGATTGGCGGTGCGCTGCTGATGCCAGTGGGACGGTTGGCGGTGCTGCGGGTCTATGACAAGCACGAGCTGCTGCGGGTGATGTCGTTTGTCACCATCCCGGGGCTGCTCGGCCCGCTGATGGGGCCGGCGCTCGGTGGCTGGCTGGTGGAAGTGGCGAGCTGGCACTGGGTATTTCTCATCAACCTGCCGGTGGGGTTGCTCGGCTTTATCGCCAGCTGGCACTTTATGCCGGAGCTGCGGCAGCAGACCGCCCGGTTCGACTGGCAGGGCTTTGTGATGTTCAGCGTCGGTATGGTGCTGGTGTCGGTCGGCTTGCAGGGGCTGGGGGAGCACAGCATCTCCACCGGTTGGGCGCTGTTTGCACTGATCTTCGGCTTGGCGGCGATGGCTAGCTACTGGCTCTATGCCGCCAATGCACAGCAGCCGCTCTTTAGCCTGAACCTGTTCAAGACCACCACCTTTGCCATCGGCATCTGGGGCAACCTGTTTGCCCGCCTCGGCAGCGGCGCCATGCCCTTCCTCACCCCGCTGTTTCTGCAGCTGGGGCTCGGTTTCTCCCCGAGCAAGGCGGGGATGACCATGATCCCCACCGTGATTGGCGCCATGCTGACCAAGACGCTGGTGAACAAGCTTATTCCGAAGGTGGGCTATCGCCGCATTCTGATCGGCAACACCCTGCTACTGGGGGCGATGATCGCCAGCTTCTATTTCATCGACAACCAGCTCCCCTACGGGGTCTTGCTGGGCTGGCTGGCGATCTTCGGCGCCATCAACTCGCTGCAGTTCTCCGCCATGAACACTCTCACGCTGCAAGATCTCAGCCCGACCCTGGCCAGCAGTGGCAACGGCCTGCTCTCGGTGGTGATGCAGCTCTCCATGAGTTTGGGGGTGGCGATTGCCGCCAGCCTGCTCGGGCTCTTCTCGGCGGGTACCTCAGCGGGCTCCTTAGTGGCCGAGGGCCAGTGGCTGGCCGGGTTCCACCTTACCTACCTCTGTGTCGGGCTGCTCTCCATGCTGGCGGCGCTGATCTTCGCCCAGCTGGCGCGCGATGGGGCTACGCCGTCTGGGCGGGCAGATAGCTGACCTCGCAGGGGAGCTGCGCCAGCACTTCGGCCAGATGCTCGGTCGCCAGCAGAAAGGTCTGCTCCGGGTGGCCCGGGGTCCAGGTGAAGGCGGTGTGGTTGAGCAGTTGCGGGTCCACCAGTAGTGGAATATCGGCACGGGGCAGGAAGGGGCAGACCGCTCCCGGCAGGCAGCCAATCTCCGCCTGCATCTCTTCGGCGGTGCAGATGGAGGGCTTGGCACCGAGTGCGGCCTTGACCGCCTTGTTGTCGAGCCGCCCGTCCCTGTGGGTCAGCAGCAGGGCGAAGCGGCCATCCTTGAACTTGAGAAACAGGGTCTTGCTGAACTCCGCCTGCCAGCCGAGGCGGGCCTTGACCTTTTCATCGGTGGCGTAGTCGAGGATGGGTTCATGCTCATAGCGCTGGTGGGGCAGTTCAGCCAGCAACTGGCAGTTGAAATGGTGAATGGTATCGAGTGGCATGGGGTTCTCCTGTAGTGGGCGCTATCCTGCCAGCCTCGCAGGGTCAGGCCCAATGACACTTTCTTATCCGTGATAAGCAACCCTGTCCGTGGAAACAACAAGGGCGCCGTGAGGCGCCCTTGCGGATCAGTGATGCTGCAATTCGCACGCTTCCCAGTGAAAGGGAATGGGGCACAGCTGCTGGGAGGCCTTGTCATAGGCTTGCCACAGCTCGCCCATGGTGCGGCCATCGACCGGGTGGCGCAGTTTGGGGGCCAACTCGGCCAGTGGCCAGAGCACGAAGGCGTTGGTGAGCACTTCACCGCGCGGCAGCACCAGCGGGGTGTCGCAGACCAGATCGCCATAGAGCAGCAGGTCGAGATCCAGGGTACGCGGGGCGAACTTCTTGGCATCCGGCTCGCGGCCGTGGGCGAACTCCATGGCCCGCAGTCGCTGGCAGACGGTGGCCAGCGGCAGATCGGTCTCGGCAGCCGCTACCAGGTTGTAGAAAGGGCGGCCGTTGAAGCCGACCGCCTCGCTCTCGAATACCCGGGAGACCCGCAGCTCGCCAAATTCGGCGTGCAGGGCATCGAGCCCGGCGCGAATGTGGCGCTCCCGCTCGATGTTGGAGCCCAGGCTGATATAGATGGTGGTCATCAGTTGCTGCTCGCGGCCGGGGGGCGATGGCGCAGGATCTCGACACCGACCCCGGCGGCATTGGGCACGGCGCCCGGCTTGGTGAGGGTCACCTTGACCCACTGCACCCGCTCGTCGGCGAGCACCAGCATGGCGACCTGCTCGGCCATGGTCTCGACCAGCTCAACCACCTTGCCGCTGACATGCTCGCAAATCTTGTTGGAGAGGTCGGCATAATCCAGTGCCAGATTGATGTCGTCGGTTGCTGCCGCGGGGCGGTTGTCGAACCCCATCTCGAGGTCAAAACGGAGCTTTTGGCGAATGCCCTTCTCCCACTCATATACACCGATGGTGGTCAAAACTTCGAGTCCGCGAATAAACACCTTGTCCATGACTGTACTTCTTCTTTACTCTTGATGGGCTGTGATGACAGCGCAGGGATGCTGGCCGGGCAACAGGCTTGCCGAGGCGCTCTGGGTGGGCATGGGCCCATGCCAGCGTATGTGGCCCGCATCATACCCCATTCATATCGTGGTAAAAACGACCAAGATGACGGCCCTGACGATTTTGATGATTATTCTGGCCTACCTGGGTGGTTCACTATCCAGTGCTGTGCTGGTCTCCCGCTGCACCGGTCTGCCCGACCCGCGGGATCATGGCTCCCACAATCCGGGGGCAACCAATGTGCTGCGCCTCGGTGGCCGGATGGCGGCGCTGGTGGTGCTGTTGCTCGATGTGCTCAAGGGCACTGTGCCCGTCTATCTCGCCTGGTATCTGCAGATCAAACCCGTCTACCTCGGCTTTATCGGGGTCGCCGCCTGTCTCGGCCATATGTACCCCATCTTCTTTCATTTTCGTGGTGGCAAGGGGGTGGCGACGGCGCTGGGTACCATGATGCCCATCGGCTTTACCATGGGGGGCGCCGTGATTGGCACCTGGCTGCTGGTGCTGCTGGTGAGCGGCTACTCCTCGCTGGCCTCCATCATTACCGTGCTGCTGACGCCGCTCTTTACCTACCTGCTCAAACCCGAATATACCCTGCCAGTCTCCCTGCTCTCCTGTCTCATCCTGATCCGCCATCACGAGAACATCTCCCGCCTGCTCAAGGGGGAGGAACCCAGAGTCTGGGGGCGAAAAGGCGCGGCCTGTGCCGAAGAAGTGGCAGAAATGGACGATGTTGCGCAAAAAAGAGACGAACAAGACAAAAAGTGAAATTTCCCGTTGACCATCCGCCTTAAAATCCGTTTAATAGCGCCCACGCCCAGATAGCTCAGTCGGTAGAGCAGGGGATTGAAAATCCCCGTGTCGGCGGTTCGATTCCGTCTCTGGGCACCAATTTTGGTGCCATGAAAGAAAAAATTTGTTCATGCACAATGGTTTAAAGTGTGCCGGCTTAGCTCAGTAGGTAGAGCAACTGACTTGTAATCAGTAGGTCACCAGTTCGATTCCGGTAGCCGGCACCATTTGCCCAGATAGCTCAGTCGGTAGAGCAGGGGATTGAAAATCCCCGTGTCGGCGGTTCGATTCCGTCTCTGGGCACCAATTACAATTCCTCCTTAGTTCAGTCGGTAGAACGGCGGACTGTTAATCCGTATGTCACTGGTTCAAGTCCAGTAGGAGGAGCCAATTCAAAAAGCCCTTGTCGCAAGACAAGGGCTTTTTTCTATTTGGCGCAGCCATTTTTTAACCATAAAAACAACCACACACGCACAGATGAACCGCAGGATAGATATGGAAAATCATGTAGTTATAGAGTCAAAGGGGCGACTTGCCGCCATTCGAAACTGGATGGAACCCGTGCTGGTGCTGCTTATTCTTGGCAGCCTGTTCGGTTACCTCGGCAGCCAGATGGGCCTCTCTGCCATGGTCAACACCCTGTTCAATACCGCCCACCAGCTGCTGCTCAATACCGTGCTCTTTATCATGGGGATCACAGTGCTCTCCGGTGCCCTGAGCCAGCTCTTGAGCGAGTTCGGGGTGATCCGCCTGCTGGAGGTTCTGCTGGCTCCGCTGATGAAGCCGGTGTTTCGTCTGCCTGGCCGCACCGCGCTGGCGGCCCTGATGACTTTCTTCTCCGACAACCCGGCGGTGATCAGCCTCGCCAAGGACAGCCGCTTTCGCAAAGGCTTCACCCCTTGGCAGCTGGTGTCGCTCACCAACTTCGGCACCGCCTTCGGCATGGGGTTGATCGTGGTGACCTTTATGGCCACCTTGCAGCTGCCGAGCGGTGAATCCACGGCCAGTGCGGCGCTGATCGGGCTGCTGGGTGCTCTGGTGGGCTCGGTGGTCTCTACCCGATTGATGCAACGGATGATCCGCCCCTTGGTGGGGGAAGTGCTGAACGATGACGCTGTATCGTCCGACGGCCGCAAGGTCGGGGTGACCAAAGAGGCGGCTCCCGGCTGGCTGCGGATCCTCAACTCTCTGCTCGATGGCGGCAAATCCGGTGTGGAGCTGGGGATGGCGGTGATCCCGGGTGTGCTGATCATCAGCACCTTCGTGATGCTGCTCACCTTTGGCCCGGGCGACAAGGGCTATACCGGCGAAGCGTTTCAGGGGGTTGCCCTGCTGCCGGTGCTGGCCGCCAAGGTGAGCTGGCTGTTTGACCTGCTGTTCGGCTTCCAGCAGCCGGAGCTGGTTGCCTTCCCGGCTACCTCGCTCGGTGCGGTCGGTGCCGCCATGTCGCTGGTGCCCCCTTTTATCGCCAAGGGGTGGATCACCGGTAACGAGGTCGCGGTGTTTACCGCCATGGGGATGTGCTGGAGCGGTTTCCTGAGCACCCATACCGCCATGCTCGATGCCCTCGGCTATCGCCACCTCACCTCCCGCGCCATCGTCGCCCACACCATCGGCGGCCTATGCGCCGGTGTGGCCGCTCACCAGCTCTATCTACTGCTGGGCTGAGTCGGGTTCAGACACGGAAACAAAAAGAGGCTCTTTGGAGCCTCTTTTCATTTCTATTGGTCACGCCTTGTGGGCGGATCACCGCTCGATTAGTAAGCCCGCAGGTCGTTATTCGGTGCCTGAGCACTGCGGTGCTTTTGTCAGGTTTTACTCTGTTGGTGCCATCAGCAGCGCAAGTGGCTCAAAGAGTTGGCGAGCAGGGTTTGAAAGGAAGGGATCGCGGCTCGGGTGGGCGGCAAAACGCTTTGCCACCATATTGCCACTACCGCCCGCGGCGGCAGCCACTGGCCGCCTGACACCCCTTTGCACTCGGCCATCTCCTGCGTGCTGGTGTGCTGGTTGAATAAATAGATCAGCCATTCAAGGGATTAGCCGGTGCGGTGCGTTTTATTGCCGTGCTGGCCCCGCTTATGCACATCTCTTGGCAACACCATCATGGGTCGTTGTCGCGGAGAGTTATCATGATCAGCAGTCTGCTTCCCCTTGCCTCTATCGCCCTCAAGCTGGGCAGTCAGCTGCTCGGCAGCAGTGCCAAACCTGAGCCAGTGCACCAAACCGTGCAGGAAGAGCGCCTCGCCCCGACCGTCCAGAGTTTGTTCCAGCGACTCGGTATCAAGGATGCCAATAGCGAGCAAAATCGCGCTGCCATCAACCACTTTATGGGGGAGCTGATGCAGACTCTGGGGCAGGAGAATGGTGGCCAATCCCTCCCGGCTGCCATCGACAGCGCCCGCAACCAGCTGGCGAGCGGCACCCAGAGCACCCGCCTCGATGCGCTGCAAAGCCAGCTTGATACTCTCAAGGATTCCCTCGGTGCCAGCCATCTCCACCTCGACCAGCTGCTCGGCGCCTTTAAACAGACCCTGCCCAATGGCAAGGGGGAGGGGGTTGGCAAACTGCTGAATGCCAGTATCTAAGAACGGTCAAATTTTGAAAGAAGAATATTTTTGGAGTTCTTATTGTCGTTTTCAAATTAAATGGTGATAATTGAGTCTCAACTACTTTGTGGTATTGGTTTATGTATAAAAAACCATCAGTATTGATTGATTGATTGATTGATTGATTGATTGATTGATTGATTGATTGATTGATTGATTGATTGATTGATTGATTGATTGATTGATTGATTGATTGATTGATTGATTGATTGATTGATTGATTGATTGATTGATTGATTGATTGATTGATTGATTGATTGATTGATTGATTGATTGATTTGTTTTTATTTCTTCTGGTCATCAGCAAAGTCTGTTGAAGTGGATCTGCTTTCTCTAACGTCTACCAGACTATTTTATAAACATAATGCACATTAAATCACAACCGTAACGGTTGAGTTTTGAACTGCTATCTGACTGTTTTTGAGTTGTGATTAAATAAGGTTTCGTAGTGATGAGTTCATCTATTTTTGATAAGAATATAAACCCAGTATTGGCATCGGCTAAATAACTGATCCTAATAGTGCTACACCTTCGCTGTGCCATAGCCATTCCCCGGGAAAGGAGACACGGTATCCATGAAGTGTTTCACTCGA
>NZ_JBFODU010000042.1:0-36506 GCF_040908505.1 Aeromonas sp. R1-2
GGCGGCGTCGTGGACTTGCGTGACGAGCTGCGCCGTGCCCGGCTGATGGCTATCACCCCGGTGGACGAGGTGTGGGGCATAGGACGGCGCTTGGGAGCCAAGTTGGTGGCACAAGGCATCAACACCGTGGCTGACCTGGTGGCTAGCGATGCCAAAGGGTTACGCGCCCAATACGGCGTGGTGGTCGAGCGGATCGTACAGGAGCTGCGTGGCCTGCCTTGTGCAGAGCTGACCGTTAAACCGACGGCGAAGCAGCAGATCCTCTCGAGCCGTTCCTTTGGTGAGCGCGTGACTGACCGTGGAGAAATGGCCCAAGCGTTGTCAGGCTTTATGGCTCGCGCAGCCGAGAAGCTGCGGGCCGAGGGGATGTGTTGCCAGCGGGTGCACCTGTTCGTGCGAACCAGCCCCTTTGATGAACGAGCGCCTTACTACAGTGAGCAGGCTGGCGTCCGGCTGGTCTGCCCTAGCGATGATACCCGGTTGCTGCTGCAGCAAGTGAACGTGCTGCTACCGCAGATTTGGCGCGACGGTTACCGTTATCAGAAGGGGGGAGTCATGCTGAGTGAGTTCACCCCCAAGGGGCAGCAACAGGCCGACCTGTTTGCCCCGTCCTCCGCTCAATCAGATGCGCTGATGGCAGTGATGGACCAGATCAAAGCCAAGGGATTGGGGCGCGTAGGCTTTGCCAGCCAAGGCGCGGGGTCTCCTGAGTGGATGATGCGACAAGAGCACCTGAGCCCCTGCTACACCACCCGCTGGGAGGACCTGCCGGTGGCGAGGTAGTGCTATACCCGCGCCCCTGGTGGACTCAGGTTTCAATATCAGGCCAGGGGAAGCGGTGCCACTGCTGGTAGAAGGTGTGATAGAGGTAGTCTAAATCCTCTTTCCACTCTTTCACTGCCACGCTGGTGTCGTGTGGACTGCGTTGTGCATTGCGGGCAAACGACGCAAGGGAGTTGGCCATTTTTTGCAGGCGGGTTGTTGATTTGGGCTCACCCCATTCGGAGGCATAAGCGGGATCGTCTATGTCATGTAACTCATCTTGCAAGAAAATCCAGTTGAGGATGCTGCGGCGTTCTTTGGTGCTCTTGCCTTCCGTGATGCCGACACTGTAGCCGCTGACTTTGAGTAGGCCGACTTCGTACCAGCTCTTGCCAGCAAAACGACTACCCATCAACTTCTTGCGGGTGGAGGCGATGTTGGTGCTGGGGAACAAAAAGTCGGGCGCAGGTGGCGGTAATGTAGTGGAGGGCTGGGGGAGCGTGGCCGGTTCTGGTTGGTTGATTTTTGCCTGTAGCTTGAGTAGCTGCTCCAATGCCTGGGCTTTGAATGGTTTGTCCATCGTCGAGCGGAACTGAAGTTCATAGACAAACTCGGTGAGGCGTAGGAAGTCGGACTTGATAGTGGGGTAGAGTGCCAATAATTCTACTTGGGTTAGCTTGAGCAGGGGTCTTGGGCGTGACATGGCGTATCTCAATCAGGTGGTACTCAACGATTAAGCGTGTACAGCACCATATTGGATGCAAAGGAAGCTGACCTGATTTTTGTGATTTTGTTAATTTGATCACAGCAGTCATGTTTTGAAAAAATGCTGCGAATGTAGACGGGTCTCGGTGACTCATTCCACATGCGCGGCGGCGGGGACACCTCCCGCCCCCCCATCTTGATTTGACCCACCCCCACCACCCCGTCGGTACCGGTTTTTCTCCCTTGTGCAACCGATAGCCACACTCACCCTCGACTCATCCTCTGCGGGTGAGTGTGCTGTTATGACCGCTGCTAGGTATGGTAACCAATTGAAATTGCTCGAATGTTCGTTTCCTATAATAGGAAACGAACCCCATCTTTGGCATGACCTAGGGGAGGGGAAGTGCGTTCGAGATCTCGTCGAGCAGGGCAGTATCAATCGACCTGTGGCCCAATATCTTTCATGAACTTATGAAGTTACACCCAATTTGATGGGAATAAATATCAATTGCATTTGGTGGCCATTTGTCCCCCTAAAGGGGGACTTAAATCTTGGGGCGGCAATAGTGCCAAAACCAAAGGACACCATCATGAAAGTGAATCTCGATCTCATAGAGCGACTCTTTGGCAAGTCGGGTCGGTCGATCCAGCGGATGCTGGATAACGGTCAGCTGACCAAGGAGGAGTTGTTGGACTTCAGCCTGTTTGTCGCGTCACTGACGGTGGCAACAGGGGGCATTCTGGGCAAGCCGTTGATGGATAGCATCAAGTGGGGATTGAGCGAGCGCATCATCTCCGGTCTGAACCCATCTCTCCTTGGGCTCCATGTTAGCCACACCCAGCGGGAAGAGAAGGTGAGCGTGAGTGCCAAGCGAAAGGCTCGTCGTGTCTCGCTCAACGGTGATGAGGTGTTGGAGCTGGCCTATCTGATGGCCATCGCGGATGAACATTTCTTTGGGCAACTGCGAGGGCGAGTCGAGACCGACCTGCGAGAGAGGGTATGGTCGCAGGAAGAGCTGGTCGCTCAACTGACACACAAGCGGCAGCATTGGCTTGAAGAGGAGGGGGCTGACGAACCACAATCACCTCTGCACTAACCACAAACAAGAAAAGGGGCCGCGTTCTGCGGCCCCTGTTGTTTACTCTCCTCCTTGTTCCGACAACAGCCTGTCGTGGGCGTCCGCTATCTTGTCCAACGACAATTGATACACCCTGGATTTCTTGTGTCGGGGCAGGTCGCGGCCGGTGCCATGTGTGAGGATGCCGTGTTTACGCAACACCTTATGGACATAGTTGGCGTTAAAACCGATGAAGGTTTGTTTAAACCCATCCACATAGAGGTGCAGTTCGAGAGAGGTCGTGTAGCCGTAAGTCTCTCCCTGCTTCGTGACATTCGGCCCATCGGCAAGGAACTGCCCTCTGCGGCGTTCGAGTAGCTCGACCAACTGCTCGATAATGTTTGCTTCTTCAAGGGAGCCGCTTGTACCACGCCTTGCGAGCCACTTGCGGAATAGTTGCTCGACAACGGCTGCTACACTACCCGCAGGCCAACCTGTGATCCCGAAGCGGTTGGCCAACTCACCTGCAGCCGATATCAATCCGAATGCATCGGCCACCCTTTGCACTTGGCCATCACACTCTTTGGCTCCAAGCCGTCGCATCATGTCAGCGCGATGCTCGTCAACGAATGCCTGAGCACCATCGATGTCCAAGGTCAGCTCTTCAACAAAAGAGCGGAAGGCAACGCCATGATACCGGGTAGTACGTTCTGCGAGGGTCTTGGAGAGGGAGGCTCCACTCGGATGGCCATGCAACTCTTCGAAGATGCCATGGCGGTCGGTATCGGCCTCAATATTGATCATGCGGACATCATGGCCAGCTTTGTGACGCTTACCGACCGAGGCGAGGCTGTGCTCCAAGTCAACTTCCCCGTTGCTGAGGAAGGTTGTTCGCCATTGTAGTTTGGCACGGCGCGACAGATCGGCATTGGCACGAGCTCGTCCTTCACCGTTGGCCAGCATGTAGATGGTGTCGCCCAGAACATGAGGGTCTGCCTGCCCGATCTCGTCCAGAAAGAGGGTGCTGTCGTTGCACAAGTCCGCGGTGGTTTCCAATCCCACCTTGGTGGCATTCCATGTCTGGATCTTGTTGGCAGGCTTGCCGAGCACACTGGCTGCAACCAGCATGGCGGTGCTCTTGCCGATTGAGGATGGCCCCACCAGATGGACGCCAAAGCTGCTCTGATTGGTCAAGCGCAGCAAGGGGCCAGCGAAAGCAAGCGAGGTACTTAATAGCAAGCGGCTGTTGCCAAGGCACAGCGCCGCAACTTCATCACGCCATTCGTCTAAGGTGCCTGCCACGTCGGATTGTATTGGGGTATGACCGGTATAGATATACTTGACCGCATTGGCATATCCCACAGCCCCATCTCCAAACATGAAGATGTGGGTATCCGGGATCCAGCCTAGCCGGTCATGCCGAATGCGGGTGTTGTCAGTGGGCTTCGAGTTGAGATAGTCAATCAGCTGTCTCTTCATACCCAAGTTGAAGCGATAGCCCCCGTCCATCAGCTTCATCAACGCTTCGCGTCCGTCAGATAGCAGGTGAACATCTCGAATAAACGCCTCCTGCGGCCGGCCATCCGGGCTATACCAGTTGACCTGTATGCCCCAGCCTAGACCTGCAGTGTCGCTCCCGCTGGCGATTACCCAGAGTGGAGCACCAATCCTGCTCCAAACATCGTCTTGACCTTTGTCAGTGGTGACACAGTAGAGTCCATCTTGAAACTCAATGGGGCCTAACTGGAAGGGCTCAACCTTCAGCTCGTAACGTCTTGTATTCATGGAATATACCTTTGTATAAAGTTGGTTGAACGATCCGGTCTCGTTGGTGTTTGTGACACAGTGACGCCGTGACACCGGATTTAATGGGCTGGAGGAGCGGCCTCAACACACGCGAGCAGTGCGGCTTTGCCGTTAAGGCAGAAGAGGTCATTGAAGTCGGTTATGCCGGGGATGGTCGGTGGCACAATCAAGCGGCCGTGCAGTTGATAAGCTGCTGCACGTGCTTTGGTTAGTCCGGGGTTGCCAGCAGTGGCATGATCGTTGTCTGCACACACCCACAGCTTGCTGCTGCTATAGAGCGTGCGAATGATACGGCCGACCTCGAGCAGGTTACCGGCAGAAAATGCAATGGCGACCGGTATGCCGAGGTTCTCAAACAGCGTGGCCCCGGTTGCATAGCCTTCGCAAAGCAATACGGGGGCGTCGGACTTGGGTGAAGGGCCAAGGAGTAAGAACCCGCCCTTGAGTGACAAACCCCGATGGAAGCGCTTATTCCCGCTTTCATCAATGTCTTGCAAGCTCAACAACTGGGAGCGTGCATTGAAGACCGGTACTATCAACCGGTTACCAAACTGACGAGCACCGATCCCTGAGATTTGTTTGCGTGCAAGGTAAGCGTGTTGGTATGGGGGCTCGGCTGCCCCCCAGATCTCTTTGGCTTCCTTGAGCGCCTTTGCTTGGGCCTCGGCAAGCCGATTTGCCTCAGCAGCTTTTGCCTGCTGAGTGAGTTGGGCACGTATATAGCTTGGTATTGCGGGTCCGATTGGCCGCCATACGCACTTTATTCCCGTCTTCCACGAGCCAAATGCGGCGTGATTACCCAACTCGTCGGTGATCAACCAACCATTGCGTGTACCTGGGCGGTCCCCTTGAATATGAAAGCGGAGGACCTGACCAGGAGTAGGGCTCAATGAGCGTGATGGCTTCACGCCCATGGCAATCATTGAGTCCTCCAAGGAGAGGGCGGTGGTCATGGTTACATCCCCCGACCAACTTCTGCATCAAGTCCTCGATATCACAGCTGCGCCAAGCGACGCGGCGACCACCGAGGCTGCACTTTTTCGGGTAGATTCCCTTCCGAATACCGTCATACCACGTTGTCTTGCTGACAGGGATTAAAGCCAGCACTTCTTTGATATCCAAGAAGCGAAAGGAGGGTTCAGTGGATGAGAGCGGCTTGGCATGTGGGGCTGCGTGGAGGTGCTCGGCCTCTTTGATATGAGTCGAACGAGTGCTTTTAGTTTTCATACTGAGCTCCTTGCGTAGCGGTTCGTCAAGGTACGGCATGGTCCGGGGCCGTACAGTGCGCTCAGTAAACCACCGACCCGCAAATGCTATCGTCCTACTAGAACACCACTTTTATATGAATTATTTTCATTGAATGGTGATATTTTATTTGTTTTTGGAATGCATTGACGAAGCCAACAAGAAGGCATCCAGCAAGATGCTCAGTCATAAAGGGGGGAATAAAAAATGCCAGTCAAGTTGATGACTGGCATTGGAAGGTAGGGGGAAGAACGGGGTTAGCGGTGTACAAGACTCACGGTCTTTTTGACAGAGGAGAGGGGCACATGGCCATGACTTGCCTGCTCTATATGCTCACTCCACCACTTCATCATCGTCACCCTTTGGTCAAAGTAATCTGAGCGGTTATAAGCGCGGCGAACCTCGTTCTCGTCAGCATGCGACAAGGCGGCTTCGATGGCATCGGGGTTGAAGCCGTGCTCGTTCAGAATGGTACTCCCAAGAGAGCGTAGGCCATGTGCAACTAGACGTCCCCCATACCCAAGCCGCTTAAGTGCCGCATTTGCAGTTTGTGGGTTGATGTGGCCAAGAGGGTCTCGATCCCCGGGGAATACAAATGGACGATGTCCACTAATGGGCTTCATGAACTCAAGAAGAGCTATAGCTTGATCCGTTAGCGGGACTCGGTGCGGACGAGACATCTTCATCCTGTCGGCCGGAATGTTCCATACCTTGCCGTCAAAATCGATCTCATCCCAGCGAGTACCGGCCGATTCACTCGGGCGTACCAGCGTATGAAGACTCCATTCGATCTGACCACGCGTCGTATTACTCAAGCTGCCATTAGCTATATCAGCCATGAGCTGAGGTAGTTCGGATGGCTTGATGGTTGGCATGTGTTGCCCAGCGGGCTTCTTGAATACTTTGTGTATGGCAGTACATGGGTTCGCATTAAGCAGACCGTGGTTTACGCAGTAGTCGAGAATTTCATTAACTCGTTGGCACAGACGGTGCACTGTTTCGTACTTGCCCTGCGCTTCGAGCGGACGAAGCAACTCAATAACTTGTGGTGCCCGGATCTGATCGATGGGTAGTGAACCAATGTGGGGAAGGATATTAAGTTGCAGAGTTCGCCAGGCATGAGACGCATAGCGAGGGGTAACAGAATGACTTTTGAGTTCGAGCCACTTAGCCGCCATACGCTCGAAGGTTGCTGAGTTTGCTGCCTGTTGGTCAGCCGCAGCCTGAGCTTGTTCATCTCGGTGAGCTTTCGGATCGATGCCTTGAGCTAGAAGGCTGCGGGCGCCTTGCCTTAGTTCTCGAGCCTTGGCGAGGGGAACTTCGGGATAAGAGCCGAAGCTCATATTGGTCCGAGTTTTATCTGCGGGCCGATAGTACTTGAACACCCAAAGTTTGGAACCTTGCACAGAGACTCGCAATTGTAGCCCTTCACCATCTGACAGGGTGTAGTCCTTTTCTTTGGGCTTTGCCGCCTTGATTTTGCTGTCGCTCAGCAGATCTTTAGCCATCTCATTATCCTCCTTGATGATGACTGACTTGGTACCAGCGTTGACTATGTTTGCCTTGTTTTGGTACCACGAGTTGTGCTCGTGGTACCAGCATCAACCATGACACTAATACAACGAGAAGCGCCAATGAAAATTGGCGTTGGTGTTCGCTGGTACCATTCATGGTACCAATGACCCCGGTTCTTGGCGAACTTCGCCGAACTATTTCGGACAACAAAAAACCCGCAAGCCTTTCGGAATGCGGGTTTCTGGTCTTTCTCGTTCCTTCTCGGAACAGTATTTGGCTCCCTCGACAGGACTTGAACCTGTGACATACGGATTAACAGTCCGCCGTTCTACCGACTGAACTACGAGGGAAAAGTGGCTCCTCCCAAGGACTTTAACCCGTTATCTACGGATTGGATGTTCGCCGTTCTACCGACTGAACTAAGGAGGAATTGCCTGTCTCGTTAAGACGGGGCGGATAATAGTAATCTATCTAATAAAAGTCAATCAGAAAGACATGCAGAAGTAAGTTTTTACTTGTTTCGTCTAAAAATTGAGCTCAGCTTGCCATTTCTGCACCTTCCTACTGGACTTCATTCATTTATCAACGGATTGGGATAACCGCCGAGCCGTCACGTCCGTCGAGATTTTGTAGCCATCTGTCATCCTGTCTGACCGGATATCATCCGGAGAATTGTTGCTTCAAGAGATAGATATTGTTGATCCAATGAGCTTTAGGGAACACGCCAAGAGCAGCCTTAGCAGGTCGAATGGGGGAGAGTGAGTCTCGCTATTAAATAAAAACGCCGCCATGATGAACGGCGGCGTTGTCATATGACATCGGTTAGTCATCATCCCACGGTCGATGTTCGGCTTCCATCCGAGCCCTCTCAAGCCGCAAATCATCCTCATACATCTCAACTAGGGCGATTTGGGCCTCAACAGCTTCGGCCATAGCATCGGCTTTAGCCGCTTTCGGCACATAATCAGGGTCATTCGGGACTTCAATACCAAATTCTCGACGGATTAACTCAAAGACCCGGTGAATGAATACTCGTCGCCCCCAACTCGTATCCTGCAGAATTAACGACGATAACTCAGCTCGGAATCGACACGTACGTGCCACAGTGGGCACATGCTCGGAAATCAAGCTATACAGCCCGTCACGACCATATTTGGGTTTACCCGCCTTCATGTGCAGGTAGAGACACTGCATTTCCGCAAGAATTTGGCGGCCATACCGGTGTTCATTCATTTGACATCTCCATAGTATTCAAACGACGTTTAACCTCATCAAGGCGCTCAGGCTTGAATAAGGGCTCAAGGGGGTATTCAGGGACTTGTCGTAGCAGCAGAGCCAGCACCCGCAGCACCTCGCCAGTAACAGGCACGACATTCTCCGGCAGAGCGGCCCGCTTGCTGTTCTTGCAGGTGTCGATGGTTACAGGCAAGCCCACCGACGTCAGCAACGCCGAAATCTCGCCGTAAGTCATCGAGTGGTCGAACCAAGCCTTCCGCACCAGTGAGCGGGTCAGAATGCGGGTCAAGATGCCCAGCGAGCCATCCTCGCGGACCCGCATCTTGGAACCTTGCAGGGCCAGCGCAGATTCGTAGTAGTCCTCCCAACTGGCCCAGTCCTCCATGGTCTTGAGGCAGTTGTCCTCTCGCCAACCCTCGAAACGGGCACGGCAATGATCCGCCATGCCAGCATCGCCCCAAGGCACCGTATCGCAAGCAATATGCGACCCACCGGCCACTTCTACTATCTGGGGATTAACCAACTGCCTTTTCTGGTCGAACTCGTAGGACAGCCTGCTCTGCTTCTTTATTTCGATTAGGTCGCTTTCCGTTAGCCACTGCTCCCGAAGCGAGATCAGGTGACTGGCGTCGATCTTCTGTCCCGGCTCTCGGTCAAGGTAGAGCCTCAGGATCCATGCGTTCTGCTCCTCCGTCGTTCCCGCACACTTAACGCCAGCTTTAGCTAGCACAGGGGGAGTATCACCAATGACAGCGGTACACTGCCCCCGCGTTTTGATAGACACAATCTGGCGAGCATGGTGCTTCAGTTCCACCATCGGCACGGGTTCGCCACTCTCATCACCATGCAACTGCTGACACAGCGCCTGATAACGACGACACAGAGGCCCAGTCTGGTCGAGCTCCTCCAAAGGGGCATCAGTGAGGAAACCATCGGTAGTGACCGATACCACCGTGCGATGTAAGGGGATCCGGTGAAGAAGCTCACCGCACACCGCCCGGATCAGGCCCGTTGTATGAGCCGCCATGTATGGATTGGTCACAGCCGAGGGGCCGATCTTATTATTCTTACCGGTAGCAGTATCGAACGCAGTCTTATCGCGAAGCCCCTGGGCCAGCTTCCCGTAGAGCGAGTTACCGATTTCCTTGACCATCACCTCTTCGAGGCTCTTTTTGGGGTATTCCTGACGTAACCGCTGGATCATCCGCGTGAATTCTTCGAACAGGGGCTCACTACCCGATAGCCAAGGCACAATGACACCGTGTTTTATATGGATGGTGGCGCCCATGGAGAGAGCCAATTCGATTTCTGGCGCTGTGACATACGCCAATCCTGATAAAGGAAAGCGCAGCCCATATTGCGCGGATCTAACTGGAAAACAGGGAAAGCTAGTGCCAGCAGGGAAAGTGAACTCAATGTAGGCGAAGCCCATGACGTGACCGATAAAATCTTGAGGGTCAGAGCTCGTATGCATGTTGGCGTAGTCAGGCACCAACAGGTCACAAAGCCCCGTGGTATAAGCGCCCTTCAGGTCCCAGTCATACCAATCCCCTATCTTGGTAGGGCCTATCATGAATGACTCATTCCTGCCACCGTGGTAGCTGCGGATAGCAAGATCTTCATACAGGCCACGAGCAGGAGACGGACGTGTCACCGCCTTTGTCGTGACTTTGCCTTTTCCGGTATTCCAGCGCTCAATCTTGGCGAGCTCTAGCCCGAAAGCCGTCATGTAGTCGATGTCAGCGTCTTTGAGTAGTCGCCGAAATACAGAAACACCGACAGCCCCCAAAGACCTAGGAAGCTTCTGCAAACCGAACTGCCCACCGAGAAAATCGCGAACTTTCAGGGCATATTTCACAGCAATCTCGGCATCGCGCAGGGCATACCGTTCAAACGCCTCCGGATCGCCAGCCAAGAGCTCATCCATACGCTCGATGCTGTAACCCTCGGGGATCTCCACCTTGGGCAAGCCGAGCATTGAGCCCAGCGCTGACAACGGCGATTTGTTGGGGGATAAAAAGAGGGTATCGACGAATTGGATTATCGATTTCTGGGGTTTGCGATTGCGATCGCGTAGTGTGATGGGTTTTAACGGAGCACGGCGCTTGCGTTCAGCGGTTTCATCAACGCCATAGCCACTATCGGTAATAATTTGTCCGACTACGCTCCCACCCTGACCATCCAGGCGAGTCTTCATGTGCCAGAAGTCTTTGAACGTACTGAGGTCGGCACGCAGAAAGTGAGCTACGACGACTATCGTTCGTGGCCACTTTTTGATTAAGCCAGCTGCACGGCAGTCCTCAACCACTTGCGAAATGAACGCTTCAAAGGAGAAGCGCTTGCCCTCATCAGGGTAATAAACTTTGCTAAACACCGCGTTATCATGGTTGATCGCAAAAGATTGGTAAGACAGAACTTTATTACCAGTACCCAACCACCTCCATTCGGCATCGCAACCGATCCAGATTGGGAAGCCATCAGCTAGCGAGATAGGCGGCTGTTTTGGGTCAAACGAGACTTTCTTTATCGCAAACTTAAGGTGGGGGGGCTCAGGCTGATCTTCTTCTATAACCCCGATTTCTGCCTTCTTAAATTCAAACATGAAATTATCTCCAGACAAAAAAGAACCCCGCCCTGCATGCAGGGCGGGGTTAGGTTGCGCGAGGTTATTGAGTAGATGACCCGTTCAGGCGATTAGAAAGCTCGGTCAACAACTGGACACATGCAGCTTCAGAGGAGCAGAGGCATGTCAATATCGGTTTCTCGATACCATCAGCATATAAGCGAACCACGGGCCCATTGCCCATATCACCGTAGTCAGCAGACTTGACCAACTCCGGTAGCACAATGGTCCCATCTTCTAACATAAAGTATTTTTCAAGAAGACCGGCATTCGCCAACGCATCACGAACATCCTTAAGAAGCTGCACTTGCTTCTCGGGTTCAGCGGCGGCATCGAAAGCTATTTGCCGCTCAAGGCTGTTGATCCCAACGCCCAACCGTGAAATAGCATCGGGAGTCATCCGATCCAAAGACTCATTCAACGGTTGGTAGCGTTTGGTATAGGCAATGTGCGCCAAATTGACGAGGTTTCGGCCAATGATGGCGGTTAGAGTACAAGCTGGTTCAGTTTTTTTCACCAGACGAGTGCTGGTATTTCGAGCTGCGTTTTTAGTCATGGTTCCTCCATTGTGTCGCAACTTTACATGTGTCCCCCGTTCTGGATTAAACGTGAGACATGTATCCGGTTCCTTGTTAGGTCATCAGCAAATGACCAACAAGCCTTTAACAGAAATGTAAAGTTATGCGACACACGAAGGCCCTGTGCAGGAATGCAAAAGAGGGGCTTTAGTGGCGCTTTATAGCCGGTATTGCTTATGTAAGCGGCTACGGTGGCGAATCTAATGGATAGTCGAATGCCATGTCAAGAACGTACCAGAAAAAAATATCAACAAGGGATGGGGGCCATGGACAAACTCTTGGCGCAAAACCCACCACCACGCGCACGACTCAAACTGGGGAAACCGCGCCTGATAAGAACTGCTGCCATGGTGTAGTAGTGCTGTTGGGGATGGTGCAGATCCACCGCACCGTCCCTATCATGAGCGACTCATGGATCTTGGAGGCTGCGCGAGCGGGATGTTCAAACCTCAGATAACCATCTTGGCACTCACTGTGGCATCAACTGATGTCCCATCGGCGAGCAAACACTCCAGATAACCGCATGGGCAACATGGCAGGGGATGGAGAGCGCTTCGATGGGCGTGTGATCCGCTCTCCATCCCCAACGACGTTATTACCCCGCTCTACTATCCCTTGATATGCTTGGCTTTCCCGAGTTTTCACCTTGCGCGTATCCCCCGAATCTGCGCCGTCGCGTTAGTACTAGATTTGCCTCCCAGCGTCATTACTCCAATAACGGCGTCGGTAGGCCCGTTGGTATAGATAAAGGCGCCTGTCCGCCGTTGTGAAAACGCAAACAATGAGTTCAACTCGCCATCCCTCTGCTGATGATTTCCTTGGCCCACCCGAGATGTGAAAGGGCTACAAACGGTGCTGAAAATGGCGGTTAGACTGCGCGAAAATCCGAAAACGCGCCGATGTGAATTTCGGGAGTCCATGCGGGGCATGGGCCCGTGGGGTGGTGTGTTATACCCGTTGGGGATGAGGGTGAGCCCCACCCGCCCTCATCTGGGGCTCAACCCCCATGATCCGGCTTCAGCTTGAAAAATGTGGAGCAGATGGGAAGGGAAACTTCTCCTGTCCAGCCTTCTCTATGAGCGTTGTCCGCTGGCTTCTCTGGTGGCCTGGCTGTCTTGGTCTCTTACTTGGTTTTTTCCTCGGCGTCTCTGAGTCGAGCTTGTCTTGTTGGCTGGAGTGGGGGCACTCCCTCCGGGCTGCTTGTTATAAATATGTTTGGCTTACAGAGCCCATATTTTCTGTCTAACCCTTGTCATCGTCTGGCGGTGCGGCGGGCCTCTGGTCGTTACCCATGCTGGAGAGGCAGTTTCATGCGCATTGGCCCCGCGCATCCCACGTAACGGAAGCCCTATGCCCTCAGAAAAAAGTAAGGCGGGATTGCTCCCGCCAGGTCTTCTTACTGAGCCACATACAGCTCTACACCGCACTTTGTATCTCTTGGGTCTCCCAGCTCCTTCTGGCAGGTCTTGCCCTGGCCCTTCTCATCGAGCTCGAAAATCCGCTTGGCCTCGACTCGATAGACCCCATACTGCGTCTTGAGCGGGTTAGTGAATGGCCCCTCAAAATCAATGCTGCATTCCGAGCCGCAACTCTCCACAACGGTATGCCCGTTGCTCTGGATCGTGATGAACTCAGCTGTACCGCTACCGCCCGAGAAGTTGAAACGCCGCTTGCCTACAAATGGTAAATCTGTACGGGCTTGGGTCTTCTCGGGCACCCCTTTGGGTTGTTGGCTTTGTGCCGCCTCACACATCTTTTCCAGCAGGGCATCTATCATGGCATCCGGTTGTGGCTGGCCGTTTATCTCCAGCGCTTCCACGCTGAACTCTTCACCTTGAACCCACATCTGGAGCAGGCCACGGACAGGTCTATCTCCATATGTGAACGTGCCACTCACGTTGACAAGCTTGCGGCCATCAGCGGCTTTGCCTGCCGACCACTCGGGATCCTTAAAGAAGCTATCGGCCTGCTGCTCCAAGGTCACGCCTGGACAGCTTTCCAGTTCTCCGCCTTTCACGGTCAGTTCGTCCCATTTACTGAGCAATCCGGCTTGAGCCGCTGGTGCCATCAGCAGTGAAACGCTGGCCGCCAGAACGAGCTTCTTTACCTTTACCCTTACCATACCCATTGAAATGCCCTCACGGCCTGATAGTTGTAACGCTTGTCGAATTCTTCTTGGGACAGACAAAGCACCTTGATGAACTCGACCAGAGAGAGCAGAACCGGGATCCCTGTGGTGCAAGCGGCCAGATAGATCAGACCCCAGCCCCAGTTACCGGCATAGAACTTGTGCAGGCCAACTCCACCACCAAAGAAGACCAACAGGGCCATCAAGACCTTTCGCTTACCTCTATGGTGAACTGTGCCTCCCGCTGGTGCTGGTTGAGGTGGAGCTGGAACCGACGCCTGCTCACGGATAGGCCACGCGGCTACATCGATAGGTGAGGGAAGCACCTCAGCGATCGCTTTGGCCTTCTTCTTGGCTGTGCCCCATGTGTCGATCGCATCAACGAAGGAGCCTGTCAGCGATAGCTCAACAATCCCTTCTTCTGGTGAACTGAAATGGACTGTCACGCGCAATCCGAATGGATTGATACCGTACTTCCAGGATGCTTCCAGTGTCCCCTTGGCTCGGTCAGCAACCTTGATAGTGCCACCTTCTGCTTGCAGGTGAGCGGCTACGTGCTCGAAGACAACCTCATAGTCGGCATGACTGCTTAGAACGAGATCAGATAGCTTGGTTATCGTGGGAGATCCCATGTTTTTGCTCCTTGTTGGTTGAACTACAGATAGTGGTGATTTGCCCCGACAGGTGGTGTCGGGGGTTGAAATTAGTGGCGTGAAAATTTGGCTTACATCCGGCTAAGCAGGGTCTTGAGGTCACGTTTGACCAACGCTTGGATCCCCGCAGGACTGATCACTTCAAGGTGCGGCAGGTACGTTTTGATCACGGGTAGCAGCTGGGCCCCATCGAAAACCCTGCTTGCCAGCAAGACGCTGCCATCGTCCAGCTCTCGGATCAGTGCCTGCTCGGGGAGGATGTTCCTGAGCTTGAATTCGTGGGCGATAGGCGAAGCTGCCTTGATCACGACTTCATGAGTGGGGATGGCCTCTTGCTCGATGAGGTGTTGAAGAAGTTGCTGCTGTAATTCGCTGATCGCTGCTGGCGTTTCTATCTGCTGGAGGCTGGCAATACTCGACAAAGGCTCGATAAATGGCGTATCAGCCATCACCCCTGCCAAGTACCAGCGGCCCCGCTTATTGACCAAGCGGTATGGCTCAATCTCTTGCTCTGCTTGCTCACCGACCCATGACAGCCTGACTTTGAGCTGTTGGCTGATTGCCTTGGCAAGTGGCTTTAGCCATTGGTGATGACTGTCGTCCTCATCGAGTTGAAAGCCGGAAAGGACGAATACAGGTGTCGATGCTGGGTTGAGCCAGTGTTTGATCAGGGTATCGTGATCATCCGGGAACAAAGCTTTGGCCCCCAGTTGCTCACACAGTCTCAAAATGGCGGGAGTGGTGGTTCTCCCTAGATAGCTAGGGTCAAGCCAATAGGTTTGTCCGTCACGTTCCAGTGGCAGGTAAGCCAGTCTGACGTTCAGGTCTCGCTGGATAGTGCGAGCCGAGACGTTGAACTCGGTGGCCAGTTCGGAGATCACCAGTTGTTGCCCGTTATTGAGCTTGGTCAGGATCACGCCGAGGCGTTGGGCTAGGGTGTCGTGTTCTGCCATCCAAGGAAGCATCGTTGTCAAAGGTGTCCTAGTGTCGCGTAAGCGCCCGACAGGGCGTGTCGAGCCGGAATTTTCACGACGTGCAGGATTTTGGATAAGCAGAGTTGATATAGCGGCGGGCGAGTTGTTATCTACTGCAGGGGTAACTGGAAAGCACATGGATGAATGTGCTGGCACCACGGTACTATCGCAGATGTCTGATTGAGTTGACGGTAAATCTAGGGGATGGGGAACTGCGTTACGTCTGTAGGTCATCGGGTATCATCCAGAGCTGCACAAACCTTTGCCGCAAAGCAAAATAGGTTAATCAAAAGGTTGATTTTTGATGTACGGTGCAACACTGGAGTCCCTACAACGCTAAGCGCGATCTAGAAGGGACGGCAAGTGCCTGTAAACGCCACTACTCAAATCATATAAAACGTCTACGTGTGAGACCTTACCTAAGTATGGTGTTATAAATCAAGGGATTTTTCGTCGATTAGGGTAACTCAACTGGTGGTTTTTCTTGTTGCATGAAGCGTTTTGACACTATGCCGACGGTCGCGTCGAGGCGTCGAGTTTGTCCGTCAGCTCGTCACGACCGTCGGCATTTTTTTCCTAAATTCCTCCGTTTTGGCTGAGTTGGGGTAGGGCTGAGTGGGCTGTGTTGCTAGGTATCAACGCCTGTTCCACACAGTTGGCCACTTGGGTACTGGTGTGCCTCAGCCTGCTGGCGTGCAGGTGTGCATATCGTTGGCTGGTCTGGCTGCTGGCATGACCTAACTGGGCTTGCACGTCATACAAGGTTCCGCCACTGGAGACTATCAAGGCTGCGACTGAGTGGCGGCAGGTATGGATACAGACTGGCCCTTCAATCCTCGCTCGTTTGAGCATCCGGTTAAATGGTCTGGTGACGTTGTTCAGCGGCTGGCCCTGTTTCTGTCCGGGAAACAGATAGGGATTTCCTTCAATGGGGTAGGTCTCCTTGAGGATCTGCATGGCCATATGGTTGAGGTGGAGGATCCGGCTTTTCCCATTCTTGGTGTGGGGGATGAACAGGGTCAGCTGGGATTGATCGATGTGTTCCCACTTGGCCAGCCTCAACTCATCCTTACGCAACCCTGTCAGCAACAGCAGTTTGACGTACTGACCGGCATAACGGTTTTCATCGATATCCGCAGCCATAAACAGCCGTCTGATCTCCCCTTTGTCCAGATAGCGGGTACGTTGGTTGTTCTCGGTCAGGGTCTTGAGATGTCTCATTGGGTGTTGTTCCAGATAACCCATTCGAACGCTCCAAGTCAGGATCGCTTTAAGCAAAGTGGTGATCCGGTTGTTGGTGGCTGGCTTTACCTTGCCCAGCAAGTTGGTCTGTAGAGCCTGGCCTTGCTCAAGCTTTATCTCTGACAGTAACCGTGATCCCAAGGCTGGCTTTAGGTGGTCACGAAAGCGTTGTGCATCATCCCGCCATGATCGTTTGTGGTGCATGGCATAGGGGAAGTAATGCTGCTCAAACAGCTCGGTCAGGGTGAGTTCCTGCCGTTTATCTTCCTTCTGTTGCTTGGGGTCGATGCCTTGCGAAAGCAGACGTTTATAGTCTGTGGCGATCTCTCTGGCTGTGTTCAGGTCAACACCGGGGAAGCGGCCTATGGATATAGCCCGTTTACGTCCTTGCCAGAGATAACGCAGCAGGAATTTCTTGGAACCTTCCCCTTTGCCCACCAGACATTTAAAGCCTGGGATCTGGGTGTCGCTGTATTCGGCTTCAGTTGATCTGGCATGGGGCGGGTTCGGTGGTAGCGCCTCAATGGCTTTTTGAGTGAAGCGAAATCGGGAGGGAGCATTTGCCATCGTCTGTCTCCTGTCATTTGATAAGTGGGGTAGGGCTGGTCTGTCCAAGAAAAAACAGCACAGGGATGTCAATTCCTTGTGCTGTCGGGATGAGATTGGGGATTGGCTGAGCCTAATGCTGGTCTCTGGCCAGAGGTGGAACAGGGCTTGGCCTACTTCCGGTCGATATCCGGTCTTCTGGGCGGGAAAATTCGCCAAACGTAGAAATTTGCTGTCGGTGGCGGCGAGCTGGCGAATTGACCTAAACGGTTCCCGACGCTCCGTCGCCACCGACGCGACTTTTTCAGCTTTTTGCCTGAACGGGTTCAGTCTGGTGTCACCGTCAGGGTGAATACGCCCATCTGGGCATAGCAGCAAAAGTTAAGCTGCCAGAGCTCAAACCACTCATGTACCTCTGCCAGTGACATTTTCCCCATCAACGAATGGGTGTACTCACCCATGCTGAAATCGAAATCCAACTCCTTGGCCAACTCGGTGCACCAGCCTTGGCCCACATAGGCAAAGTCGGTGACGTAGCGCAGATGCCAGCCGTCATCCCAGCGTTCAAGACGGATCTCGACAGGGTGATAGCCTCCAGTTGTTGCGCTGTAGTCAGGATCTCGGTAGTTGAGGGTCAGGGCTGCTGGTGTTGTGCCATCCGGGATCTCATCAGGGAAATCCTTCAACGCTGAGCTGATGGCCTGCTCCAGTAGCGTTTTCAGGTCGTGACTTATCCTCACAGGCAAGCCCGTGATAACGAGGGTCGGTTTCATATCTTGGTTCTCGTTGAGATTGAGTAAAAGGGGTGGGGGAGAGTTAGGGAGGCTTGAACGGGTTACTGGGCTGCGTTGGTCTCTGCTGGGAGTTTGGCCTTGAGGCTATCAAACCACTCGGTATGCTTGCCTGTGATCAGATGGCCGAACCGTACTTCAGGTGCGGCCTTGGTCAACTCCAGATGGCGCAGTACAGCAGCCAGGAACCCTGCGTTATTGCTGCTGCCCTTGAAGTTCCAGATCACCTTGAATAACCCCGAGGTAAATGGCTTGTCAGGCTGTTGCTCGTTGAGCAGATCGATGACTTGAGCCAGACCGAACCACTCCTTTGAGCACAGGCCACCGCCGCTGCTGCCTGTCAGACGGATCAACAGTTCAGACTGTTCGGGTTCATGGCCAATCTCATAGCCCACGGTGGTAGTTGAGCCTGGCGAGAGCAGGGTGGCTACGCCACTGACCAAGACTACTTTGGCTGGTGATGCTTGTATGCCATCAAACTTGGCTGTGGCAGTCGTATTTACTTGCTGTTTGGCTGCTTGCTTATCTGTTTTGGTATTCATGCTTAGGGTCCTTCGAGATCGTTAGATAGTGGATTTCAAGTAGATAGTGGTGCCCAAATCTGGCGAGGTTTGATCTGGCTTGAGAACGAAGGCCAGATGCTGGAATACAGGGAGTGGCGCAGACAAGGCATCGAACGGTGTGCCGTAGCCCGAGAAGCGATATGGCTCCCATGCTTCGACAGCGGGGAGAGGCAGCCAGAACACGGCATCTTCGGCACAGTCGAGCCGCTTGATAGTTCCCGCAGCTAACCGCCAGTTGTCAGCGTAGTAACCGTTGTCGTCATCTCTGACTGACTCGCCTGTGTGGGAAGCTATCGAGATCAATACTTCAGGCGCTTCGCTGTGCAGGGACTTGGCCTTGAGGACAGTCGCCTCTTTGATCACGACCAGCAGTACAGGCTGATTTTCATCTGGCAGGAACTCAGGAACATACATACCGTTTGTAATGACCTCCTGCATCAGCAAGCTCAGCGTCTGCCAACTGTAGGCATACCCCTTGAGCGTTTCGTGGGATGCGTATTTCCCTTCTTGAATGAACTCATCCATGGCTATCTCCCTCAGTCCGCTTGCCCAGTGATATAGCCGATAGTGCCGCCGATGATGGTGCCCGCGACGGCTCCTGGGATACCGCCTTTGGCACCGATACCCGCTCCGGTGATAGCGCCTTTGACTGCTCCCTTTGTACTGCCCTTGACCGTGAAATCGACACTGCCGTCTCTCATAGGCTTGATGCTGACAGCGGCGACTTGCTTGCGCAAAATTTGGTGGATAAACATGTTCTGTCCTTTGGATCGTGGATATGAAAAAGGCCCTGAGCGGTTAGCTCAGAGCCTGATGTTCGGGATGAACATGGGTTTAATATGTATTTTAAAATGCAACTAAAACGGTATCTATAGAATGAAGTATGTAAAAAATAAAAACACACTTGTTTTTAAGTATTTAAACAAATGCTATTGATGATTTAGTATCTATATGTTAAAAATGCTCAGGTGCGCTTATTTTATATTTTATTGGGATGAACATATTATGCCTCGTACCCTTGAACAAGGGTTTGAAGACTTTCACAATAAGTTGAAAACTTCAGCCGTCGAAACTGCAGCAGCTAAATCTCATCGAGCTTCTATAGAAGCTTGCTTAAAAAGCAACTTTGGCCTTAATAGGTTTGTTCGTATAGGTTCTTTTGGTAATGGAACAAACATTAATAGTTATAGTGATGTAGATTACCTGGCTTGCCTACCAACCACGTCACTAAAGCAATCTTCAACAAGGTCTCTTGCGATAGTCAGAGATGCTCTGGACACCAGATTTCCACGTACAGGGGTGAAAGTAAGCACTCCTGCTGTAGTATGTCCTTTTGGAACTTATAAGTCTGAAGATACAGAAGTAGTTATCGCAGACTATATTAAGGAAGAACGCGGGTTTAAAGTTTATGAAATTGCAGATGGTAATGGTGGGTGGATGCAAATTAGCCCAGATGCTCATAATCAGTATGTGGCTGAGGTGGATGCAAAGCATAATGGTAGGGTAAAGAGGCTAATTAGATTCATTAAAGCATGGAAATATTACTTGAGTGTTCCGATTAAATCTTTTTATTTAGAAATGAGAGTGGCTAAGTATGCAAGCAGTGAATCTGTAATTATCTATGACATCGATGTAAAAAATATACTTAAGTTGTTGCTAGATAGTGATTTAGCTTCAATGCAAGATCCTATGGGTTTTGCTGGCTATATCAACCCATGTAACTCAGATGCACTAAAAGATGATGCCTTGTCTAAACTCAGAACTGCGGTTACTCGTGCGGATAAAGCCCGTATAGCGGAGGCAAATGGTGACACCAAAGCTGCGTTTGATTGGTGGAGTATGGTCTATAACGGTAAATTTCCTTCGTACTATCTATGAATATACTTAAAGAACAAGAAGCGTCGGGCAGCATAGAGCTTCTCGCTGCGCAGAAGAATATCTATTCAAGAGCAAAAAACATCATTGGGATTCAAATGCTCCTCAGCTTTCCAATTGCTATTTGTGCTGCGGCAATCGTAATGCTTAAGCCTGAGTTTAAAGGGTATGTGGCGATTTGGGGGCTTTTAGTTGTTGTGTTTGATCTCTTTGTGTTTACCCCTTGGGTAAAAAAACTGAGAGATAATGCAGCAAGGATTCAGGAGGTCTTTGATACTAAACTATTTGAGTTGGAGTGGAATGAAATCGCAGTCGGGAAAAGACCAGAGTATGAGTTAGTTTATGAAGAAGCTAAAAAACATGGGTTAGACGCCGAGCGTATTACAGCCCTAAAAAAGTGGTATCCGACTGTGATAGATAAAGTTCCAAATATTTTTGGGGTGATTATTTGCCAGCGAGCCAATATATATTGGGATGCCAGAATGCGACTGCGATACTGCTTGGCAGTCCGTATAATGCTTGTTCTTATTGCACTGGGTGTAATTGGATACGGTATTTATACGAAGAAAGATATGTTTGAATTTTTAGCCTATATTGTCGCACCACTTGCCTCTACGTACATCTTTGGTTATCGCCAAATGATGGAGCATGGTGATGCAGCGAGTAGGCTTGAAAAACTGAAAGGGTTTTCTGAAAAGATATGGTCTGATGCATTAGATGGTAAAGATTTAGCGTCGATAAAGGCTAAGTGCAGAGCATTACAAGACCAAATTTTTGACCACAGGAAAAAAAGTCCACCTATATTTGATTTTCTTTTTAAATGGTTTAGAAATAAAAGTGAGTCGCTTATGTACAAAGGGGCTGAGGCTCTGGTAAATGAGTATGTTCAGCGTAATGGGACGCAGCAATAATTCAGGGGAGGGGCTCACCTTACACGGCTGCCATCCCTAGAACTGCCTTGGTCGGGGCCTAGTATTCTCAAGAACTCATCCTGGGTCAGCTCGCCAATACTCTTGGTTGCCATGCAAACAACTCCTTTTAAACGCAAAGGTTTTTGTGAGCAGGCAGTCTGCCATACTTTGGGTTTCATTCAAAACATGGGATACCCAAAGGAGCCATTTCTGACAGAGATGGCAGGGTGAGCTGCCGGGGGAGGGGGCGGTGGATTTACTGGGGATTTTGCGTGAAATTTGCCGACGGTGGCGTCGGCGTGACGGTCCGACGCCTCGTCGGCATCGACGCGACTTTCTCTGTGCGAACGCACTTGCTGACAATGCTATAGTCTGGTACACACCTTGGCACATCCATCAGCCCAAATAATGAACCGAATAGTCCCTGGGTAGCTTGTAGAGTGAGGCTGGGCATATCCTTGAGTGTGCAGATAGTTTGGTCAGTGTAGAGCTGGCTGAGGCCCCGTTGCTCATGATGGTCATGGTGCAACCAACAGTTCATTACGGCGGTATCAACCCAGAAGGTGAGAGCGCTACGATAAATCTGATACTTGTTGTATTGAAAGCAGTTGGTGATGGAGTAACACGCCTTGCACATGCGTGCTGACCTGCTAATCAGAGTCCCCTCGGTTGGCTTCACTTGGATTGCTGCGATTTGGAAAGCAATAGCGATGTTACCTACACCCTCAGTCAGCGTAACGATGAAATATGCCGTAAATTGCCGTCTTTATCGAAAAATACCATTTAAACCGATTGAAGGTATAGTTCAAGTAGAGAGCATGAGCTTATACAAAGGCTTGTCGCACCTTTCCTAAGAGTTCACTGCGGGGTGATGAGTTTTGACGACTGTAAGGGGCCAACTGAATGCCTGTACCATCGATGGCAAAAAAATGGCACTGTAGACGGCAAAAATTACCCAATTAAATTGTCAATAGCCTTTTTGAGCACTAAATCTCTTTGTTGCTTATAATCTTTCAATTTAATTGAATCATCAGTTGTGATTGACTTTGATTTTATTTCCATTGCATCTATTTTTTTGACAAGATCATTGTATCGACTACGGTCAAAGCCTAGGTATTTATCCACTAGATTTTGTGAAGCTATCTTAGTTGTAAGGCCTTGATTATCTACATAATTATCTCTAGGTAGCCCTCTTTTGAGATACTCGTAAGTAAGTGGTTGGCGATTCTGATACAAAGCGTGTTCAAGTAACGCTTGAGTAACATTTCTATTGCTGGTGTCAGACGGCGTTTTTTGTTGCTCCATGACCTTCATTGTGGCTCGAGCCATCAAGAGAGTATGGGGGAGTTTATGGCTTTTTATATACATAGCAATCATCCCATGGGAAATCGGTGACAAGAGCATGCAAATTACAGGCCAACAATGCCCCCCTCATTGCTTTAATATTATTTCATGTGTTATTTGTGGTGATGCATCTGATACGTTCGCATGGTCTGAGCAAATATATTACTTATAGATAGAGTGACGGTTGTCATGACACTTTAGTTCTGTGTGAGAAACGTCTATTTCGTGTGGAGGGAGATAGATATTGCCGACGGTCGCGTCGGTGTGACGACCCGACACCTCGTCAGCATCGACGCGACTTTGCACAACCCTTGGCAAACTCAGCTACAGCCCAAGCGACCGGATATGCCCCAGAGCTGCTCCGGTCTTGCCCACTAACCATTCCTCCTCCCTTGCCCTTCGTGAGCGCCTCCATCTTTCAATCTGTGTTATCTCCACGCCAGAGCCACTTGCTCCGGTCTGACCATCCCCATGGTCTCCCAGCAGAAAGACCGGAAGCTGTGACCGGAGGTTTTTTCTGGGGGGATTTACGTCAGGGGAGGGGATGGCTTCTGGTTTGGGCTAGATCATGACCCATTCACCAGCTGAACTGACCGGATAGGGACCGGAGTAATCGTTAGTCGAATTTGAATTGAGAGAAAACAGGGAGAGTGGATCGTTCACTGCGAGGGGAATGTGGCAGAGCAAGCGGTGAGGGGGAGCTGGCTCAGCTTGAAACAATGGAGAGATGGATACGAAAAAGCCCAGCCAAAAGGCTGGGCTTTAGAATTTGGCTCCCTCGACAGGACTTGAACCTGTGACATACGGATTAACAGTCCGCCGTTCTACCGACTGAACTACGAGGGAAAAGTGGCTCCTCCTACTGGACTTGAACCAGTGACATACGGATTAACAGTCCGCCGTTCTACCGACTGAACTAAGGAGGAATTGCCTGTCTCGTCAAGACGGGGCGAATATTAATGACCAGGGCGACGGGTGTCAACCCGCGAATTTCCCAAAAACCGGATTTTCGGATTGTTTGCCCAAAAGTTGCGCTTTGCGGTTTATTTTCAGCACAATCAGTCCCTTGCCATCGCTCCCCCCCAACCGGCGCAGGGGGCATTGGTTCGGTTCGCATCAACCTGATGATGACAGCATGATGTCGCGAACGTGCTGGCAACTCTATGAGGCTCAAATGGTAATCTTTGTGGCAAAAAGGGGGAGAGCAGGAGCCAAGATCGGCGATTTGGCGGCAAATAGGCCAAATAATGGGTGAGCGCGCGTTTCATTGATCCTGCCCATCGAAAAAGTGGCCCGTCTGGAGTAAGGTTACGCAGGATACCATCGCCGCGTCGACAGCCCTGCCGGCCCTTGATGATGATCGGGCGCCGGATCTCTCCGGCCTTTATCTCCCTCTTCTGGTATTACGATATACATGCACAAGCAAGCCTCTTTAAATAGCGTGAAGCTCGCCATAGCCTTACGCCAGTCCTGTATTGATGAACCCTACAGCATGGCCCGCTTCGGCCGTGATCTTATCGCCGGTGTGACGGTGGGCATCATCGCCATCCCGCTCGCCATGGCACTGGCCATCGCCAGCGGTGTACCGCCGCAACACGGTCTCTATACCGCCATCATTGCCGGTATCGTGATCGCCGTGACCGGTGGCTCCCGCTACTCCATCTCCGGCCCGACCGCTGCCTTTGTGGTGATCCTCTATCCGGTTGCCCAGCAGTTCGGGGTCGGCGGTCTGTTGATGGCGACGCTCATCTCAGGCCTCTTTCTGGTGGCGATGGGGATGGCCCGTCTTGGCCGCCTTATCGAGTACATTCCCCCGTCAGTGACGCTGGGTTTTACCGGTGGTATCGCCATCGTGATCGCCACCTTGCAGATCAAGGACTTCTTCGGCCTGAGCGTGCCCGAGATGCCGGAAACCTATCTGGGCAAGGTCGAGGCGCTGACCGCCGCCCTGCCAAGCTGGCAGTGGGGCGATACCCTGGTGGGGGTCGCAACGCTGGCCGTGCTGCTGCTCTGGCCGCGCCTGCGTCTGCCGGTACCCGGCCACCTGCCCGCGGTGCTGGTCGGGGTAGGTCTGGGTTTTGGCCTCCATTACTTTGGGGTGGATGTGGCCACCATCGGCAGCAAGTTCAGCTATACCCTGGCCGATGGCACCCAGGGGATGGGGATCCCGCCCATCGCGCCGACCCTGGTGATGCCCTGGGCCTTGCCCGGACCTGATGGCTTGCCAGTTGAATGGAACTTGGCGGCTGTTGAGCGGCTGCTGCCTGCCGCCTTCTCCATGGCGATGCTGGGGGCGATCGAATCGCTGCTCTGCGCCGTGGTGCTCGATGGCATGACCGGTCGCAAACACAGCTCCAACGCCGAACTGGTGGGGCAGGGGCTTGGCAACATCTTCGCCCCCTTCTTTGGCGGTATTACCGCTACCGCCGCCATCGCCCGCTCTGCCGCCAACGTGCGTGCCGGCGCTACGTCCCCCGTCTCGGGGATCGTCCATGCGCTGGTGGTGCTGGCCGCCATTCTGGTGCTGGCCCCCTGGCTCTCCTGGTTGCCGCTCTCGGCCATGGCTGCCTTGCTGCTCATCGTGGCCTGGAACATGAGTGAAGCGCACAAGGTGGTGGAGCTGATCCGTCGCGCGCCCAAATCCGATGTGCTGGTGCTGCTGGTCTGCTTGTCACTCACCGTCATTTTCGACATGGTCATCGCCATCACCTTCGGGGTGATCCTGGCCTCCCTGCTCTTTATGCGCGAAATCGCCAAGATGACCAAACTGCACGATTTGGCCGAGCACAAGCGCTATGCCCATGAGGTGCCGGACAACGGCCTGCTCTACAAGATCAACGGCCCGCTCTTCTTCGCAGCGGCCGAACGGGTCTTTGCCGAGCTGGAATCACAAGTGAAAGGACACAAGGTGCTGGTGTTGCAGATGGAGGCGGTTTCCATCCTCGATGCGGGCGGCCTGTCAGCCTTCCTCCACTTTGGCAAGCAGATGGCTAAAGCCGGTGTCGAGTTGCGGGTGGCCGAGTTGCAATTCCAACCGCTCAAGACCCTGGCCCGTGCCAAGGTGCGGCCGCAGCCCGGCAAGCTGGAATTTTACGGCTCGCTGGAAGAGGCGCTCAAAGGTGAACATTTGCACGAAGCGGCAGTAAATTGATTGAAAGGGATACGAAACGGCATATTTTTGGTCACTTTGTTCGGATATTGAGCAAGCGAACGCAAAAAGTAAAAAATTGCATTGACCAAAAGCCATCGTATCCCTTACATTACGCCCCGTCGCCGCGGCATGGTCCGCCAGTGAATGTGCAGCTCAAGCACATAAAGCAGTGAGCAAAAATTTGGTGAGGTGTCCGAGTGGCTGAAGGAGCACGCCTGGAAAGTGTGTATACGGCAACGTATCGAGGGTTCGAATCCCTCCCTCACCGCCAAATATAACCCGTTGAATTTCAACGGGTTTTTTCATTTCTAGACTTACGTGATTTTTTTCCTGGATCAACTGGGTGGAACAATCATGTATCTGAGTAAAAATGCCTCCGGCACCTACTACACTCGTCTCCCGCTGCCTAAGTCACTACGTGACCGTGGCTTGCCCTTCGCTATCCGTACTTCCCTTTGCACCAAAGATCGTCAGCTCGCCGTAGACCGCAACCTGGCAGTGGCAGCTCGTACTCGCGCACTTATCGCGGCTACTCCTGCCGATACTGCCCCCCGCAGTTTCTATCGCTGGGTCCGCGCCGATCTAGACGCGTTCAAAGCAGCGGGGTTCATCCCTCCTCAAACACCTTCCACACCTCGTGAACCTTCTGTTGATGCCCCAGCTTGCCCCAGCAGTGGGATCATGCTCACCCACGCATTGGCGAGATTCATCGAGACTAAAACCAGTGAGGGGATCCAGCATAGGTCGGTGGGCCAGCTCCAACTTCGGATCAACGCCTTCGTCACCTGGGCCAAAGGGGTTAAAGTCGATGAGGTGACGCCCGCTCTGGCGCAGGAGTACCGCAACAGCTTGCTGCGCAAGAACGACATCAGTTTCAAAACTAAGACCGATTACTTGGCTGCCCTGAAACAGTTCTTTCGTTGGTGCGTGGCACTGGACTATTGCAGTCGTAACCCATTCGATGGGCTGACGGCAGGTAAAAAACCGAACAAACGGGCGGATGAGGAGCGAGTGCGTTGGTATCGCCCTCAACTGGCCCAACTGTTTGCCAGCCTGCGCAGCAAACAATCCCAGAAAGGCAAAAAGTTGAAAATTCAGGACTGGTGGGTGCCCCTGCTGTGCCTATACGCAGGGTTGCGGCCTTCCGAGGCCTGCCAGCTCAAAACTCAGAACATCAAACAGGTTGAGGGGATTTGGTGTTTGATGGTCGATGCGGGAGAGGCGGATCAGCAGCTCAAAACCATCAATGCGTACCGTACCGTGCCACTGCACAGTGCGTTGATCGGACATCAATTCCTGGACTATGTGGAGAGTCGTCGCAGTCAAGGGAAGGTATTTTTGTTCGATGACCAACCATCAGGCAAAGACGACGACTGGGCGCATAACATCACCTGTCGCTTCCAACGCCACCTCAATGAGGCTGGCATCGTAGGTCAGGGCCGTCCCACGCTTTACGGGCTGCGGCATACCTTCATCGATGAGTTACAGCAGGCGGATGTCGCTGAGCATGTTGTAGCCGAACTTGCGGGACACAGTAAAAACGGCCTGACGTTTGGCCGCTATGGCAAACGTGTGAACATTAGGCTGCTGAATGAGAAAATCCAATCCCTTCCTACCGACCTGATACCCCACCACCTGCTGTCAGGGGGAAAATCACCGTAAAGATGACGCATATTTTTTGGGTAACAGGGCTGTCTCCCCCCATGAAAAAACCAATATGAGAGCATTTCTCAGCGGTTTAATGGGGCGGGCATGGCCCTATCTTCATGATTTATAATGATTTTAAGTACATTGGAAAATATTTAAAAAACCTAATAAAAATATGTTGACATTTCTTTTTCTTTGTGGGTTATTTTCATTGACGAGTGGTCCTCAATCGTTGTAGTATGCTGATAAAGCTGCTAACAAGGACATAACAACGACAGTAAACACGAAGGATCGAAACGAAATGAATATGGCGTAGAACACACCGACACGTTTATCTCGTTCAAACAAGGGTTATCACCCCTTCAGATTTAAAAAATACCGCCAATATCACAGCTATCTTCGATACGCTGAACGGGTTGTTATTACCCAAATTCGGGTGAAGTGAATAACACATGGTATTTGCTTGATGCAATGTTGAGTAAAAATCTGACGGGAACATTTGATTATATCGATTAAATGACATCAGCTATCGCTAATGTATACTTGGCATTTGACAAATTAACAGGATTTTGAGGTGAAACTTATCTGTTTATAGCGTCACAGAGTAATTTATATCGCTGTTTTTAGGTGCACTATTACCCTCTCGGTATCGATGCGTGAGCATCACGTTTTGCTATTGCTGTTTTTGTAATTGAAGGAGTATTTATAACTGTAATGAGGGTAATTATGAACAAACAAACCAATAAAAGGACCGTTCAAAAACAAAAAACTAAACACAACACTGTGCGTTCAGTCATTGTTGATGAGCATTCACTGGCGTCAGCCATTCGTCAGCACCTGGAAATCAAAAAATACCAGTATGCGCAGACAACCTATGACATTTCGAAGCGTAAAGCAGAACAGTTGATAAAATGGATTGGTGATAAACCGCTGACGTCATATCGTGCGAGTGACATTGAACTGCTCGTAGTGAAATTTTGCAACAAAAAATATAAAGGAAATACCATTAACCAATATTTGGATATATTGAGACAAGTGTTTGCCCGAGCTGTCAGCGATGGTGTTATTCATATCAGTCCAATGGATGGCATTAAAAAATGCAAATTTGAGGTGGACGAACCCGATCCATTTTATCAATACGAAATTAAGGCATTTCTTGCCCTGAAAAGCACCCATTTGCTGGAGGTGTCACTCATCCAACTCGGTATCTCTACGGGTCTGCGCATCAGTGAGTTAATGGCGGTCAGTGCGGAGGCGGTCAATCTCGACAAGAAGACCTTATTGGTTGACCTTGCGTTGGTTGATGGGCAGTACAAAACGCCCAAAACCAGGGGATCTATTCGCACGATAGAGCTGTCAGAACAGGCTGTTGGATCTCTCAAGACCCTGATGAGGCTAGCGGAGCATCGTAAGGCTAAGAAGATTACGGTCACGAGGTCGGATAATCGCACTCAGATGAGTGAACAACGCACCCTGCTGGCTTACTACAGCGCCAAAAGGCGCAGTTATGCCTCGGTTGATGAGTTCCGTGAGCGGTTTTTCAGGCCGTTCTGTCAGGCTGCTGGGGTGCGTTATCGGGGGCCATCTCAATTTCGGCACACCTATGCAAGCCAACTGCTCTCGGCGGGGATCAGCATCGAGTGGATAGCCCGTCAGATGGGGCACACCGGTACGGAGATGGTGGTACGCCATTATGGCAAGTGGTTGATGGAGGACGCCCCTGATTATAGGGGTAGGGCTGACACGGTATTTAATGCCTGTATGGCTGGTCAGCAGGCTCAAGTTACTGTGCCGAGCTGTAATCAAAAAACTGAAGATAAAAACACAGAAAGCGAATTCGATGTCGACGCATTACTGGCAACTCCTGCTGTCATGCAGAGATTGATGAGTGTTTTAATGCAGCGAATTTCTGTGGCGCAGTAAATCACTGTCTACATCACGCATTCAGCATTAATTTAAAACTAAATCGCACCTTTAATAAAGGGATCCACGTCGTGGGTGGGGAAATCCTGCCCACTATCTAAAGAAGGCGTTATTCAAGCGCTCTGGGAGATGACCGAATGGCTACACAGGCAACGGAAAAGGAATATGAAAGACTGGCAAAAAATCATTATGAAATCCTAAAGGAAAAGGGCCTTAATATCACAGCAAAAAACATTGCGGATGAATTGTTGGCTCGCGCTTCAAAATGCAGTCCTGGCTATTGGCGAAAACTGCGCTGTGCACTGGTATATCATCAACAATTGTTGAATTTTCCCGACGCGGCCGAGCGAATTCAGGCCCTGAGTAGGCCAGATATACCGGTTAAGGCAAAACAAAAAAGAGTTAAAAAGGTCGATAATGATGATCTCGTTGCACTGATTCAGTATTTTAAGGCGCGTAATGACAGCGCTATGTTGGCGGCCATATTGTTGTTTATGCGCGCGGGGATAAGACCTGCTGAACTAGCCACCATAACTGCGCAGGGTAATCGGCTCACCGTTATCGGAGCCAAAAAAAGCCATGATGGCAAACGTGGTGCAGATAGGGTCTTACAGTTTGACACGCTTTCGCCAGAGAAATTGCAACTCATGGTGACCGAGGCAAAGAAAGCAAAAATTGGCTCATTGCAGGACAAGCTGCGTGCGGCGGGCAAAAACCTCTGGCCGGCGCGAAAATCGCTGCCGACCTTTTACAGCTGGCGCCATCAGATGGGCTCTGAGCTCAAAGCGTCTGGGCTCGACCGGCAGCGCATTGCCTACATCATGGGTCATCAGGCAACGTCTTCTGTGGACAAATACGGCAATCGTAAATCCGCTAATGGTAACGTGTTACCCACTTGCCCAGCGGATGCTGACCTGAGCCATATCAGGACAACGCACGCCGAGCTTTCTGTGGATAACAAAACTTATCGCCAGGTAGCTACACCCACAACAGTGGCTGAGCCCTCGCCGAGCGCAGATTCAACTTCCCCAACAACGCCGAGAGGCATGGCGGCATTTATCAATCGGCATCGCGATGCCGATGACGACTTATCCCGATAAGGGAGCGGCTACAGTGGGACAGCCTTGCTGCTATCACAGCATGGCAAATCCCCCTGGGGCGCAACCGTAAGAACGCCTTCGTCGCAACCGTAAGAACGCAGAGCCAACACAGCGTAAGAACGCGGGGTAAAACATTCTTACGAACGTAAGAATGTGGGTGTGGTGAGAGTAGCGAACCCGGAACCCCCGTAGGTTGCGCAGCGACCGGAGTGGGGTGGAGAACCCATTTTTATGGAGGGTATGAAGCGATTAATATGGCATGACAAAGGAGCCGAATATAGGGGTCAAGGTGGAGTCTGACGAGGCACGAGGAGGAACTACCTTGATGCCTATATATCGGTGACGGTCATCCATATTGATGGCGAAATACCAGACATAAAAAATGTTTAGATGATTATTTGTTATTACACAAAACGCAGCCATAACATCGCTTGGTGCTGATCAATCGAGGGCGTTTACATCACAACCAGTATCTAACCAGCAGAATTTATGACAGCCGAAAAGGCACCATATTGTTTAACAACATAGAGGAAATAGATGAAAATTCTAAACGAAATTTTGGCAATCATTTCAGAACACCCGCGCACCGGATCTAGCAGGGTGCTGGCTGCTGCGTTGGCATCGGCATGTAACACTCAATACACAGTGTCATTGCTCGATGTGTCTGTGAGGCTCGATGAAAGTGGCAGGCGGCTGGTTGAGCGCCTTGCTCGGATCACTCTGGAAGCCGATTATTCGAACGATGCACAGGATCGGGCGCTCCAACGCCTTCGGGCGCTCGGGCTCATTTGCTGATCGAGGACAGACGACCAATGCCACCATTGTTGGTGGCATTTTTATACCTGATTATCCATGCCCTTCATACTGATAGCGCAATATCAGACATAAAAACACTGTATCTGCAACAACACGGGGTAGTTAATTATACATATACGCATGATTAGCTTATGCATATATGTAAACGATGAGACATATCAACATAGTACTAAGTCACCACAATAATATAGGTATGTTTATGAATAATGAAAAACATTATAATTTCAGTCCTGCTGCTGGATTAATTTCCAGCCAGCAACGCCCTAATTGGGTGGTGGATAATCTGATTGAAAAAGGCGAACAGTGGATTATTAATGGCTCGCCCAAAACGGGTAAATCGTTGCTTGCAACGCAGTTGGGCTTGGCTGTAGCCAGCGGTAGTGTATTTTTAAATTGGGAAATTAAAAAGCCTGCGCTCGTATTGTATATGGATTTTGAGGTCAATGACAGATTGTTTTGGCAGCGGTACTACACCATGTCGGAACAGACCAACTTGGGAGATGCAAAAAACATTAAAACATTCTTGCGGTGCGGCGATTATAAATCGACTGATGTATTAGATCCTATGGCATCACAGGCAATAATAGATATTGTCAACGACATTCAACCGGATTTGATCATCTGGGATGTCCTCGCTCGGATGCATAATGCAGAGGAAAACAACAATGGCGAAATGGGTCAGGTGATGCGAGCCATTCGAAAAATCAGCGGCTCAGCTGCACACATCATCGTTCATCACGCAAGAAAGGCTTCGCCTAATGCAGGTGGGGTTAACACTGGCGTAATGAGCATGCGAGGAGCTTCTTCGATTCATGGTGAGGCCGATGGTGTCATCTCACTGGGGACGCGAGAGGGTCAGGGCGCTCGCTACAGCCTGACGTTCAGTGCGAGGGCGGTTGAAACACCTGACGAAATTCTCCTTAATCGTATTGGGCTGACATTAGTCAGTGCCATTGGGGAGGAGCGCGACAAGCTGATGGATGGGCTGCTGGAGGCGCTGGAAGGCCAAGCGGTGATTTCTGCCACCACATTGACCGAGAGGTTTTGCCAGTATTTCTCTGTAAAAGAACGGCAGGCAAAAAATTACATAAAAAAATGTGTCGATAATGGTTGGGTGACAAGGGGGGCGACATCTGAACGGACTGAATATGTATTAACAGATGGCATTGCTATCACACATTTAGCAGATTCATCCACATCCGCCAATTAATTGGATGCAATGGTGCAATGAACTACATATATATAAGTATTGCATGTGATATATTGCACCCCCTTAACAATCCCCCGGCTCGATGAGGATAAATCTACTCTTATCCTCATCGGTTGACATCTCGAAAATAAGTAGGTATGAAAGCATCAAACATTCATTTTAAAAAGTCTAGCCCCCCCGTTTGTTTTCAAATCCAAAAGGAATTTTTTCATGAAAACAAAAAACGGTTTTTTTATTTTATTGGCTGGGATTGAACTTCATGCTGCCTCTTTTTCAGTGCGCGATCCTCCTTATCGCCATTTGTAAAAAGGCGTCTCATCGAAAAGCGGTCTTTACTTTCATAAATTCCACATAGAACTGCGTTCTATGTGAATATACGATCCAGAGTTTAGCAGCGCAGGCTGGTCAATAAGAACTCATCTCCGTGTATTAACGGTCAACTCTGAGCTCGTTAGGAGAGACCCGTCGGCCAAGTAGTACGGGTGCGTTCAAGATACGAGAAAATTGTACTTATAAGCACCCCAGTTTTTCGGGGGGATTACCCTCAATTCAAGCTGCATCGATTTGGGCAACAACGCCCTTGACCACTACAGTCAGAGTTGCAACGAGGACAGTGAACGGTGATGGATGCCATGAAGCTATGAGTCTCAAAGGCTCCCATCATATCAACTCAACCGATCGGAGGCATCACCTATTACTTATGAAGGAGATGGAAATAAATTATTTGCATCTCCTTTAAGGCATAATATGAAATGAAATTTTTGTCAGAAGATAAATGCTAATTCAGCAGAATAATTTCTACCTGGAGAAGTGAGCCTACTCAACCCCTTTCCTTGCTCATCAATCATATTGGTTGTGCCAAACTCAGGAACGCTTCGCATAGCATCCCATGTTGTATATTCTCGATTGAAGACATTGAAAATTCCTGCTCTGAAGAATACAAAGTCAGTAATTTGATATTTACCAATCAAATCAAAAACAAAATAGGAATCATTAACATACTTCCACTCTTTACCATTTCTAATGGCATCGCTTAATTTTTTACCTTTTGAATAAGTTAACATACCATCTATATCAAACTCCCCATTAGATGATGAGTACTTCAAAACGGTTATATTTTTAAGTGGTTGAACTGCCATTAAAGAATCACCATTAGATGCTCGACCATGTTGATAAGATATTTTGTTCTCTATGGAAAAATCAGATAGGAAAATATTTGCATCAAGTTTTATTGATGCATCTATACCGTTTATTTGTGCTGACTCTATGTTTGTGTACTGCAAGTGATTCTGGGATAAAAACTCCGGCCCCCATTGCGCATACCAAGGATTGGGAGTTAATCGTTCACTTTGTTTAAGATCGATAAAATCACTATATTTTGTATGATATCCATTAATAGCTGCATTAATAATTCCTTTTTCAATTTTCAATGATACTTCATTAGTTATTGCACTTTCCTCTTTAAGTTCATTATTAGGCTCAAGGCGGTTTGCGGACCCATCAGTCCCAAAATCAAAATATAATTCTTGTGCTGTTGGCGTTCTAAATCCTTTACCCAATTTATATGATACTGTAGTGCTTTCAATAGGCTTATAGTCTAACCCCAAGCCCATTGATAAAACAGAATAATTATGTCCTATATAACGATGTTCTTTATTACCTGTTGTTCTTGGTTTGCTTTGTCCAGGTTTGTGTGCAATCCAGTCTTTTCTAATACCTAAATGTAGATTCATTGCTGAAGAAAGTTTAATCTGATCAAAAAATGATATATCATACTCTTCACTTTTTACTGGTGTGATAATTGAATAGCTTTCGTCAAATTTTTCATTTGAAAAGAAAATTGTATCAACGTTCTCATTTTTCAATTTCTTTATTTTTAGCCCATTAGATAACGTAAACTCATGATCAATATCAAATGTACTTGCTTTGTCAAAGTCTATCAACATCTTCAGTGTTTTATTATCTTGTTTAATTCGTCTATTGTATATATGTTCAGTTTTATTTGTTTTAATATTTTGTACCATACTAATGGCTGATTGATCAATTGATTGTTGTCCAGCAGATATTTTTAGCTTTTTAATAAAATTGTTTTGCTCTCGCTCATAATAAGCACCGAAGGAGCCTGATAATGAAAGATCATCTCCAAGTCTCGCATCTGATCCAAATAGCTCCCATGACTTTTCATCTGTTTTTGTTTTTTCTTTTTTTTCATTCCAAGAAAGCCCCAATGTATCCTTTTCAGTAAGATAGGCATTCAGCTTTATAAGTGTTGCATTGCTATTTATTTTTTGTGGGTCTGGAGTTCCTCTTGAACGACCATAGACATCATTATCTGGTGAGTGATTTTTATTTTCATGCATTTTTCTGTATGTATTTAGTATCATGAAGTCGATATGTGAATTGCCACTGGCAAAACCTATCGTTTCTTTTTTTTGATTATTTCTAGAATAAAAAGCACTTTTCGATATAAAACCAAAACCTTTTTTATCATCTATTATGTCAGATGGGGACAATGTTTCATACGAAATACTCCCCCCCATAGAGCCACTGCCATTTAAAATGGAGTCAGAACCTCTATTAATCGTAATTATTTTTAGCCAATCAACCTCGGTTTCATTAATCGTTCCATTAAAATATCCATATCCTTTATAAATTTCATTGTTAAATGTTTCTGCTTGCTGTATGCCATCAACAAAAATACCAACACGATCACCATCAACTCCACGAATAGCTAGACCATTGGAGCCGAATCTACCGCCATCAGTAACGCCGATATCCGGTTGTGTACGGAGCAAACTTCTTAAGTCAGAAGCTAAATTTTTAGATATGTCATTTTGACCAAGGGTAATTTCATTTATGTCATGATTCCGTTTACCTTTTATAACCATAACTTCATTAGGTTCACTTGCAAAGACGATAAATGGTGTACAGCAAAATGTAATGATCAATTTATTTTTTATTAAATGCATATCAAAACCCATAGATGCAAATGAGAGTGATTCCCATTATCACCTTAAAAATAAAGGATTGCAACATTTTAAAATCGATGTATCACTCGTTGCTACGGTAATCCCCCCGAAAAACTGAGGTGCTCATAAGTAGAATTTTCTCGTATCTTGAACGCAGGAGGTTCTACATGAAAACATCACGCTTTAGCGATGCACAGATCATCGCCATCCTCAAGCAGGCCGAGTCTGGTTCACCCGTCCCTGAGCTCTGCCGTGAGCATGGCATCAGCTCCGCCACCTTCTACAAGTGGCGCTCCAAATTCGGTGGCATGGATGCCTCTCTCATGGCGCGCCTCAAAGAGCTGGAAGAGGAAAATCGCCGCCTTAAGAAGATGTATGCCGAGGAGCGCCTAAAGGCTGAGATCATCTCCGAGGCGATGGCAAAAAAGTGGTGACGCCATCTGCCCGCAGGGAGATGGCGACCAAGGCTGTGGCTCATTACGCCATCTCTATCCGTCTGGCTTGCCAGGTGTTCAAGGTGAGCGAGGGTTGCTACCGTTATCAGCCCGTGCTGGCCGATGAAAACCAGGAGATTGCCGACTAGCTGCTGCGCCTCACCGCCAACCAGCGCAACTGGGGTTTCGGACTGTGCTTCCTATACCTGCGTAACGTCAAAGGCTTTGGCTGGAACCACAAGCGGGTCTACCGGATCTATCGGTAGATTGGCCCCTTGAAGATCCAGACACTTCGCCCCTCTTAACTTAAGAGGTAGTCTTGGAACTATGTTCAGTACTAGTCGCAACGAGAAGATGGTCGAAATGTTAACAGGGGCTGAGCGCCGTCGACGCCGGACTCCACAAGAAAAGATCGCCATCGTGCAGCAGACCTTTGAGCCCGGGATGACCGTCTCTCATGTTGCTCGCTTGCACGACGTCAACGCAAACCAGCTTTTCAAATGGCGTAAGCAATTCCAAGAAGGGTCTCTCACGGCGATCACCGCCGGTGAGGATGTTGTTCCTGCTTCCGAGTTGGCTGCTGCCATCAAGCAGATCCGAGAGCTTCAGCGTCTGCTCGGGAAGAAGACCATGGAGAACGAGATCCTCAAAGAAGCCGTGGAGTATGGTCGAGCAAAAAAATGGATTGCGCATGCGCCCTT
>NZ_JBFODU010000043.1:0-13094 GCF_040908505.1 Aeromonas sp. R1-2
TAATCCGGTGTTTTATGAGGATGAAGTCGATATAGACCTCAATCCCAAATTTGGGGCCGACTGGATGTTCAGAGCGCAGCAAAAGCGGGTTGTCACACCGGGACAGAACGCCAAACATTACCTGGCAGGCGTTCTCCATGCAGGCAACGGAAGAGTGCTTTACGTCAGCGGGATAAAGAAAAACTCATCGCTGTTTATCGCCATGCTGGAAAAGCTGCGTCACCACTACCGACGAGCCAAAACCATCACGCTGATCCTCGATAACTACATCATTCACAAAAGCAAGCAGACCGAGCGATGGTTGAAGAAGAATCCCAAGTTCTGCCTGGTATTCCAGCCAGTTTACAGTCCTTGGGTTAATCACATAGAACGGCTGTGGCACAAGTTGCATGAAACCATCACGCGCAATCATCAATGCAGAAGGATGGCCAACCTGCTGGCTCGAGTGAAACACTTCATGGATACCGTGTCTCCTTTCCCGGGGAATGGCTATGGCACAGCGAAGGTGTAGCACTATTAGGATCAGTTATTTAGTCGTTGGCGTGTGATTTCGGTGGGTAAAAATGTGCAAAGTGTGCAAACCCACCTCAACTTTAACCAACCTGAAATAACCAAACCACACTTGATTCAATGGCTTACGAGTCGTACTATCTCTAGGAAACCGCAGTTTCTGGATTCAAAATCCGCCGGTGAATAACCGTGTCGGTTCGAGTCCGACCCCGGGCACCATCAAATTCATGACAAAAGGCCATCAGAAATGATGGCCTTTTGTTTTTTGGCGTTCCTGCGCATTGGTGCGTTGCTGCTGAGCAGGCAGTACTTCCCGTTACCTCTTGGTATCCCTTCTCTTTTCCCGCTCTCCGTTATTTCATTTCCTTGATATAGCCGCTGACGGCATCACCGCCAGCGGCCTGTCTCTATTGCGGTTTTTTCCAAACCTTGCTGCATCAGAACATGGTTGCCGCACTATCCCAGCAGGGCAAACAGCAGGGTACCGAGGGTGCCAGCGAGTGTCAGCGCGATGATGGCTCTGGGTGTGCCGTGCAGCTTGGTCCACATAAACAGACTGGTGAGGGCGAGCAGCAGCAGGGCCAGGGCGGCGATATCGCCAAACAGCTGCCAGCCGAGGCCGGTACCCATGCCGCGGTGCAGCCGGTTGAGGCTGGCGGCAAAGTTGGCCAGTTGCAGGTCGGTACGTACCAGCAGGGTACCCTCAACATAGCTGGCGGCCACGCTCTGGCTGAGGGTAACGCCGCGCATCTCCCACCTGGCGGGCAGGGTGAGCGGGCCGTTCGGGGTGGGCAGGGTCTGGGCCGGGGTGAGCATGGTTCGCCCGTCGGCAAAGGTATCGGGATAGCGCTGTTGCAGCAGGCTTTTCAGCTGCTCCGGGCTGGCGAGCGGCGCCTTGAGCACTATCTCTTCACTCGATTTGTCGGTGTGGGGGCCGGGGATGGGCAACACAGCACGGTGTTGCAGCCAGAGACCGGTGATGCCGTACATCAGCATCAGGGCAAGGGTAAAAAAACCGGCCCAGGCATGGAGGCGGCGTACCCATTTGTTGTTGTGAAGGGGAACTCTTCTGCGTTTCATCGTGGTTGCTTCATAAAAAAACTGGCCAGCAAGGGCTGGCCAGTCGGGGTGGTTGTCACTGGATCAAAAACGGTAGGACGTAGTCAAATTAACCTGCCGTGGGGAGCCGGGCATGATCTGAGAGGCGCCGGTAGCACTTACGTAGTAGTGAGTGTCAAACAGGTTCTCCATACCGAACTGCGCTTCCCAATGTTGCCAGCGATAACCTGCTCTGGCATCAACGCGAGCATAGCCGGGGAGCACCGTGGTATTGGCATTGTCAGCAAAGCGATCACCCACAGCGGTAACACCGCTCTCGCTGAACCAGCCGAGCTTTCCTTGCTGATAACCGGCAAACAGTTCGCCATTTAGGCGTGATACGCTGCTTGGGCGATTACCCTTATTGATGGAGTCTTCCACCATTTCTGCATCTTGCAGAGCTATGCCGCCGCGGAGATAAACCTCGTCGTTCAGCTGAGCTCGTGTACTGAGTTCGATACCGTCGGTACGTTGCAGGCCAGTCAGGAGAACTGTTTTGTTGTCGTTGGGGTCTGTACGACGCTTGTTGTACATCTCGAGGCGGTAGAACGACAGAGTAGTGGCCAGATGACCATCCAGCCAGTCGCTCTTAACGCCAGTTTCATATTGACGAGTGAACTCGGGATCGAGGTTGTTGTTTTTGTTTCCAACATCATTTAGACCGATCAGGGCGCCGCCGTTAGGCATAAAACTCTTGCTGTAGGAGACATAGAGGGCGTGCTCCTCTACTGGGCTCCATACCAAGCCGGCACGTGGGCTCAATGCACTGTTGGTAATGGTCTCTTCAGAACTCTTGATGTTATCACGGCTATTGACCTCGAAGTGGTCATAACGCAGGCCCAGTAATAGTTGCCAGTCGCCTAAAGTCAGCTGGTCCTGCACATAGGTGCCAGCGCTACGCACTTTACTGCGCTTGTCCGAGTAGGGAGACATCTTGCCGTCATAGGTCGGTAGGGCCTCAGGGTTGTAAAGGTTGAAAGATACAAGTTCAGGACTTTTCCATAGTTTGGGATAACGCTCCTGCCACCCCTGATCGGTGCCGACCAATAGGGTGTGGGCAATGGGGCCACTCTGCAGGTGTCCTTCTACCTCAAGACTGGAGGCGAGATTGCGAGTTTGCAAATCTTGTTGAAAGCGAGTTCGAGTTATTTGCTCACCCTTCATTTTGGTGATGTAGGTATTGTCGAACTGGCTCGAGAGATCGATCAGGCTCAGTTGCTGGCGCACCTGCCAGTCGTCGTTTACATCCCAAGTGAAGCGAGAACGTGCCGACTGTGCCAGATCGTTGATGTAGTCGCGCCGTAAATCGCTATAGACGGCGTCACGTGGCACATCTGCTGGACGACCGTTAAGACCGGGGATACCGCGGTCCGGCGTGCGGTGCGATTCATTGCGTTCGTATTGCAGCAGCCAGCTCAATCGATCAGTGATATCCCAGTTCATGGCTGGTGCCACCATAGTACGTCTGCCGTGCACGCCATTACGGAAGCTGTCGTTGTCTTCCTGAGCGACGTTGAGTCGTAGTTGCACCGCCTCGCTCGGCTCGGCGCTCAGGTCTGCGGCCATGCGTTGGTAATCGTAACTGCCCACGCGTACTGTGACGCTGGACTCCTGCCCTTTCTGCGGTTTTTTGCTGATGCGGTTGATGATGCCGCCGCTGCTACCACGTCCGTAGAGTACTGCTGCCGGGCCCTTTAGCACTTCTACCCGTTCGATATTGCCGAGATCCCGAGTGTACTGCATGTCGTCGCGGAATCCGTCGAGATAGAAATCCGTGCCTGCGCTAAAGCCGCGGATTGTGACGCCGTCGAAGCGGGTATCACCGCTTGCATCAACACCTGGAATGCCGACCAGAGCTTCGCTCAATGTGGGTTGGCCAAAGGCGGTCAGCTCGCTGACCTTGACGCTGTCGATGGTCTGGGGAACCAGCTTGGCTGGCGTATTGGTACGGGTTGCGGTGGCAACTTCCTGATGCTGGGAGCGTTTGCCAACCACAGTCATGGTTTCATCGGTGGCCTGGGCAGTGAAGCCGGTGCCCAGCAGTGCCAGCGAGACCAGCGTTCTGCGAAAGTGAGGGTGCTGCATATTCAATATTGACTCTTTGGATGTCGACCTGACGGCTCGAACATATTGATTTAATTATAATTAGCCTGACCCGCTTAAGCGGGATGCCAATGATATTGATTTTCATTTGCCTGGCAAGGTGAAAATAGAGGGGGGCTGTGGGGGCAGGTTTTACGGTTGGGGAAGCGCGGCTGAAAAGCAGAACCATTGCAGCAAACTGCGGTAATGAAGCGAGAGCAAAAAGGGCGTAGCGGAAGAGAAAGGGGCTAAACGTGAAGAGGTATCCGGCCCGATAGGACGGGCCGGATATCGGACTCAGTGGGTGCGCAGCAGTCGGCGGGTGAGGGGCTGGGCCGCCAGCAGGCGATAGGCCAGCAGAGACGATCCCAGCAGCAGCGGCACCTTGGTGATCTCCCACAGGATGGATGCGCCCTGCGGGCCGAATACGAAGAGCCAGACCACCAGCATCATGTGCAGGCAGTAGATCCCGAGCACTTTGGGAGCCTGACGTTCAAGCCAGCTGCCCTTGCCCCACTCGGGGTTGGCCAGCAGCAGGCCAAACAGGCCGATAGCCCAGGGAAGGGAGCCGAGCAGGAAGTCGTGGCGGGTGAGCGGCACTGCGGCAAAGTGCTGCAGCGCCCAGGCTTCACAGCCATAGAGCGCCACGCCCGCCAGCAGCAGTTGCCAGCCGTTGCGGGCATCGGGCTGCCACTGACGCTGGCGTAGCAGGGCCCCGAGCGCCACAAACAGCAGGGAGAAGAAGGGGCCGTTACGGGTGAGCAGTGGCCACTCGGCGCCCAGCAGCGGCTTGGCATAGGAGCCCCCCAGCAGCGCCAGCAGGTAGAGGCCAAGACCCAGCCAGAGGGCGAGCGATGGTCTGCCAAGCCGGTAACAGAGTGCCAGCAGGGCCACCGCCATGACCAGGGCTGGCAGGAACCAGAGGTGGATCATGCCGCCCACCAGCCAGCCATTGAGGGGGTCGCCGAGCTGGAATTGCCACTGCCCGCGCAGGGAGGCCAGATAGCCCTGTTGCACGGCATCCAGCGGATTGAACGGCACCAGCAGGTAGACCAGACTCCACACCAGCCAGAGCAGCAGCAAGGGGTGGCAGTAGCGCCAGGCAACGGTCAGCGGCGCTTCGCGGCTTAGTCTCGGCTGCAGAAAGTAACCGGCACAGAGGAAAAACAGCGGCACGGCAAAGCGGCATAGCTGGTTGATGGTGCCGCTCAGCCAGAGCCAGGATCCATTTCCCCACAGGGCGGGATTGAACGGATTGGCGAAGGGGGATACATGAATGGTCATCACGGCCAGAATGGCCAGTACCCGCCCGCACTCGATACTGGAAATACGCATGGTGGCTCGTCGTTACAGGGGTTGTGATGGCACGCTAAAATTCTCGCTGCCAGGTTACAACCAATTGATTCTATTAGTGTGATTCACGCTGTTGAGTAGTTACGTTTTGTAACGGGATGGCGGAAGGTGTTACCTGTAGCGGGAACTGGATCCCATTTTTTGGGCGCGCTCATGCAGATAAAAAAAGCGAGGCGGGCGCCTCGCTTGGTTGGGGATCTCGAGCTTACTGGTGAGTCAGCATGTTGCTCTGGTTGGCTGCCAGGGTGGTTCTGCCCGAGCTCTCCAGCCATGTTTTGATCCGCTTGGCATCGGCGACCCGATCGTTGGTGGTCTCGGCATTGAGCAGCACCATGATCACCGGCTCACGATTGACCTTGGTGCCCAGCACCAGACAGCGGCCCGCTTCGCGGATATAACCGGTCTTGGAGAGAGTGAACTCCCATTGCCCTTCGCGGATCAACCGGTTGGAGTTGAGGTAGTGCAACTGGCGCTTGTTGGTGCGCACATAACTCTGCTCGTCGGTGGAGTACTGGCGGATCAGCGGATACGCGGCAGCGGCGACGGCCAGCTTGGCCAGATCCTGTGCGGTGGAGACATTGCGCGGGTTGAGCCCTGTGCTGTCGGCGTAGCGGGTATTCCACATCCCCAGCATGCGGGCCTTGGCATTCATCGCCTCGACGAAGGCGCGCTGGCCGCCGGGATAGTGGCGGGCCAGCGCCGAGGCGGCGCGGTTTTCAGAGGACATCAGGGCGATATGGAGCATTTCGGCGCGGCTGAGTCTGGAGCCGATAGCCAGGCGCGAGCCGGTCCCCTTGATGCGGTCGATGTCGGCATTGGTCACGGTGAGCATTTCGTTGAGGCGCAGGTTGGCATCCAGCACTACCAGCGCCGTCATCAGCTTGGTGAGAGAGGCGATGGGCATTACCCGGTTGCCGTTGCGCTCGGAGATCACCTCGCCGGTTCTGTGGTTGGCCACCACGAAAGCGGCCGAGCTGAGGTTGGGCACATCCCGTCGCTCGAGAAAGCCGCTGCTGCTCTTGCTGCTGGCGGAAAAGGGGTTGGCATGGGCACTGTCCATAGTGGCCGGCAGCATTACTGCGCCAAGCAACAGGGGAAGGAGGGAACGCATCATCATGATCAGCTCTACCGGACGAAATACAGGGATATCTCGCTAAGTTATATGTCGTGAACTGGCGCTTCACAATCATTCTCACCTTGATATTGATAATTTACGGCGTTGAGCGTGCTTTGACGGCGAAGAGAGCGTAAAACAGGTCTCCATAGAGTCTTTTTTTACATTGAAACTATGGGCTGGTCGTGATAGCGAGCGGAAGCCAGCGCTAAAAAAATCGGGACCAGAACAGTCCCGATTGGCATGGAGCATTGCTTACCGTTTAGTGGGCATCTTCCTGCTTGATCTTGAAGCGCATGGCGATCACCACGAACAGCAGCGGGCCAATGATGGTCCAGACGCCGGTGGAGATATCGCCGGAGATAAAGGGGGCGACCACGGTAAAGACGTTGCCGAAGGCGACCAGGATCAGGCTGATGATGGTGGCAAGCAGTACCGAGCCCGCGCTCTTGAAGAAGATCAGGTCCTTGCCCAGCGCCGGGTTGTTGCGATAGCGATACCAGGCGTAGATGAGGAACATGTAGGGCAGGGTCATGCCGACGTTGGTCATGGTGATGATCAGCTCATAGAGGGCGGCGGCCCCTTCCGGGTTGATCAGGGTAAAGATGGACTTGGCGGCAATGAACAGACAGACCACCCAGGCTTGCACCTTGAGGGCTTCAATCCGCACGCCATTCTCGTTCTCGCGCTGGAAACGCTCCGGCCAGAAGTAGCTCGGGGTGCCGGTGATGAACTGGCGCAGCGGCGCGTAGGAGAGGGCGATAAAGGCACCCAGATAGCTCAGGAACATGCCCAATCCGGCAAAGCGCATGAACACCTGTCCCAGCCACTCGCCACCGAGATGGCGCCCCAGCTCCAGCATGATGATGAAGAGGGCGGAGAGAGAGGTGATCCCCTCGGCCGGGAAGTCGCTCCAGCGCATGATGGAGCCGACCGCCAGAAAGCCGATGATGTAGCAGAGCACGATAAAGGCGCCGGAGAGGAAGATGCCGCGCTTGAGGTCGCGTTCGGGATCTTCCAGCTCGTCAGCCACCCCGGCCATCGCCTCGACCCCGCCGTAGGCGAAGATGGCGAACACCATAAAGCCGAGGAAGGGGATGATGTCGTTGAAAGCGGCATTGGGAGAAGCCATCAGCGATGCCTGGGTGAAGGGCTCCTGCAGAGTCATGCCGCTCACCGCGAAGGTGAAGACGCCACCGACCAGCAGCAACACGTTGAGCGCCACTACGGAGAGGCCGCCGATGGCCGCCACTTTGGCGAAGCGGGCGCTGCCCAGAGTGATGAGCTTGGTGACGGTGGCAACCAGCGCGATGGCGACCACACCCAGAATAAAGGGGCCAAAGTCGATGCCGGTGCCCAGGGTGACCGGGATGACGGTGATGTCGCGGCCAAACAGCATGAAGGAGAGGGGCACCCACATGGAGAGCGCCTTGCCAAACATCCAGATGACGTAGGAGGCGAACCACATGGTCAGACCGATAAAGGCGAATCGGGTCGAGACCGAGTGGCGCATCCAGGTAAAGATACCGCCTGCCTCTTTGCGAAAACCGGTGCCGAATTCGATCATCATCAAAATGAACGGGATGAAGAAGAACAGTCCGCCGATCACGAACATCGGAATGGCGGCATATCCCATTCGGTAAAAACCGATCCCGATATTAGTGACGCCAAATACCGATGTTAATATCATCAATATAAAGGCGCCCAACTTCAGCTTTTTTGCCGACATATTAAAAACTCCCTGATGGTGCTGGATTTAAAATAATCAAAAATTAAACAGACGAAACCGGACCCATTAATAACGCGGTAGCGCCATGCCATCCTGCTGTGACGGGCGCGATCGGGTCATCTCTGACCGGGCTGGCTTACCCGTCAGGCGGTCAATGAATGTATGGGCGGAGCGGCATGGTCTGTGCCATGCGCGGTATTGGTCAGCGTTGCCGAAAATTAACTGTGAACGATTTTATCATTAATGCTGCTGGGCAGGTAAGTTTCCCGAATGAAGCTGTGGTTGAAATAAACAGACCTGCCAGTTAATTGATACGTTGCGGATGTAAACATTTACGCCCGGGCCGACACTTATTTCCATTATTGGTATTCGGCATATTTGGCGGAGTGAATTACGCCATCCTGCCTGATAAATACGCACCAATGGCGACAGCGCTTATCCTCCCAGCCGGGTCAGCAGCACGCCGCCAGTGATAATGGCCGCCGCCGTCAGCCGCATGCGCCCGAGCGGCTCTTTCAGTAGCCAGACCGAGAGCAGCATGGCAAACAGCACACTGCTTTCGCGCAGAGCCGCGACCACGCCAATGGGGGCTTGGGTCATGGCCCAGATAACAATCCCGTAGGCGAGCAGTGACATAGCACCTCCGGTAGCGCCAACCAGTGCATATTGACGGATCTGGCGCCATGCGTTGCGTTTCTGGTGGACGATCAGCACCAGCAGCATTGCCAGCCCGGTGCAGGCAAAGAGCCAGAGGGTGTAGCGTACCGGTTCACCTCCTGCGCGGGCGCCGGCTCCATCCGAGAGGGTATAGGTCGCCGTGAACATGGCCGTGATCAGTGCCGCCCGAACCGCTTTGCTGTCAAGGCGCTGCTGCCCGCCTCGCCAGGCCATCAGCAAGACCCCCATGATCAGCACGCAGGCGCCGACGATGCCGCCGTAACCGGGGTAGTCCCCCAGCAATATGGCACTTAACACCATGGCGAGCAGCGGGGCACTGCCACGGGCCAGCGGATAGATCTGGCCAAAATCGCCCTGATTGTAGGCATGACTGAGAAACAGGCAGTAACCGATATGGAGCAGGACTGAGAGGCCGAGCCAGGGCAGCTCGGCAGCAGAGGGAAGCCCCATTGGCAGCAGCGCCACGGCGGCGATAAGCCCTGAGAAGATCGCCACCAGTGACACGCCCACCAGCCGCTCTTCGCCAATTTTGACTAGCGCATTCCAGCTGGCGTGAAGCAGGGCTGCCAGCAGAACGGCAAAAAAGACGGTGGTGCTCATGGGAAAGGACTCTCGGGCGATGGGGGTCAACAGCATACCCGCCCGGAGCCTGATTGGCCGAGATCTTTATCAAGGCTTCGGCTTTGCGGGGTTCGCCTCCTGCGTGGTGGCGTTACCCAGCTGCCCCAGCACCAGTTTGGGATGGGGGTCGGTCTGCAGCGGAATATCCTGCAACTCTGTTCCCTGCTGATGGCGATGGATGATCCCGGCGGCCATCTTGCCCAGCGCCTCGTAGCTGCTGATGGTGCTAACGCTGCAGCCGTGTTCGACGAACAGCTCGGCGCTGCAGATGGTAGGGATGGCAGCTGCGTTGAGTGCATTCAGCAAACGGGGGGCGATGGAGAGCAGATAGCTGTCTGCGGCCAGAAAGACGATGTCGTTTTTGGCATCCTGTTGCAGCCGCTTCAGTTCGTTGTCCAGCCGCCGTGGGTCAGGGGCCATTCGCCAGGTGACCATCTGCCACTGATAGCGTTTCGCTTCATTGAGCAACATATCGGCCACCAGCAGGGTGTTCTGCTCACGGGGGTTGAAGGGTAGCAGCAGCCGTTTTCCGGTGGCCAGATGCTCGCTGGCGTTGGCCAGTTGCAGTGCCATCGGCACCATGTTGCTTACCCCGGCCACCATGCTGTTCTGGGCTTTGTCTTCCGAGAGGATGTCTGCCCCGACCGGATCGGAAACCACATTGAAAATCAGAGGCTTGCGGTTGGCCACCAGACTCTTGGTCATGGTGGTGGCGGTGGTGCCAAAGGTGTAGATGTAGTCGTATTCGGCCAGTTTCGGCAGCATCTGCTGGCGCAGCATGGTTGCCAGCGCTGTACGATCCTGATCGGCGTTATAGGTGGTGATGGTGGCCTGATAGCCAAGGCGGGTCAGCTCTGCCCGAAAGCCCGCTTCGGCTGCGGTTTCACCGCGCCACAGCACCATGGCGATAGAGAGGGCGTGAGCGGGAAGAGCCAGCAGCAACAGCAGGACGAAAGGCAGCCTGACCATGATCATCTCTCCGGCGATACATCTACTGTTGAGCCTAGGCCACTTTCTCCGGTCGTGAGCGACGCTCAGCAAAAAGCGCGATGGCAAGCCATCGCGCTTTTGGGATCCGCAAAACCTCGATTAGAAGTCGTAGCGGGCAGCCAGCTGGAAGTCATCCTTGTTGGCAGTCGCTTTGCCGGCAACGCTGTCCAGATTGTTGATGCGGTACTCGCCAATCACCCGCAGGTTCTTGTTGAATTTGTACTGGGCACCCAGTGTGTAGTAGTCAATGGCATCGGTTTTCTTGCCGCCAGTGACTTCCTGCTCCTGTTTGTTCCACAGGGCCATCAGACCGAAGCCGTTTTCGAAGTTGTAGCCCAGCGCGGCTTCCCAGCCGGTATGGTCGGTGCCACTTTGGACAAAGTCAGAGCCATCGGCATAGCTCAGAGCCGCATAGGCCGCCTTGTTGTCGAACTTGGCAGAGATCAGCCACAGTTTGGCGTCTTCGGTATTCTTTTCCTGACGTTGGCCAACGTTGTAGGCGGTACCCAAAGACAGATTGAACGGGAAGGTGTAAGCCACGGCTGCACCATAGGCTGGGTCAGCTGCGGAGGTCTTGTTGCTGCTCTTGTCTTCTTCTTGGCCGCCATCAAATTTGTAGCTGGCATCAAACTGGAAGCCATTGAACAGGCCGGAGTATTTCAGCACGGAACCGGCGCGGTTGGTGGCGAAGGTGTCGGTCTTGGCGCCCAGCGCTTCGTTGCCGTAGCCGTCGGAGAGGGAGACATCAGTCCAGTCGGCCAGGAAGCCAGGGGCCCCTTTCTGGCGACCGAAAGTCACAGTACCCCAGTCAGCGCCGACACCGGCAAAGGCCAGACGGGTGCGCAGGTTGTCTGTGCTTCCATCTTTACCCAAGGTCTTTTCGCTGTCATTGATGTACATCTGGACTTCGTACTGGGCCAGAGCCTTCAGACCGCTCTGGATCTGGGTCTCGGCCTTGGCACCGAAACGGACAAACTGGTTTGCCCCTTGCTTGGCGCTGTAATCCTTGGTGCCATTGATAGTATTCGGGTTTGTTGTATCGACCCCTTCCTTCTTGTCACCGAAGAATTGACCGGCGTAGATACGGCCATAGAGATCCAGCATGGAGGTGTCATTTTTGTACACTTCAACGGCTTGAGCCTGGAAGGCTGCGGTGAGAGCCAGTGCCACTACAGTCAGCTTTTTCATCTTAATCCCTTGTGGTGTTGCAAGCTTTTGTTTTGAAAACGGGGTCATGCTAGGCAGCGGGGATGACAGCGGGGTGACAGTTGGATGAAGAGTCGATGGCAATTGGGTTGCAATTGGATGAATTGGCTACATTCTTGCTCTCAGCGGCTACTTTTGTGCGCAAAGGTTTGCCCTTGTGGTAGAATGCAGCCCGTTTTCGAGCTCCATAGGTTGGATATGCGATGAGACGTGAACTGGCAATCGAGTTTTCCCGAGTGACGGAAGCGGCTGCACTGGCTGGCTACAAGTGGCTCGGACGTGGTGACAAGAATATCGCTGATGGGGCGGCCGTAGCGGCCATGCGCCACATTCTCAACCAGATCGAGATCGATGGTGAGATTGTGATCGGCGAAGGTGAAATTGATGAAGCGCCGATGCTCTATATCGGCGAGAAGGTCGGTACCGGACACGGCGACGCGGTGGATATCGCGGTCGATCCCATCGAGGGTACCCGCATGACTGCCATGGGGCAGGCCAACGCGCTGGCCGTGCTGGCGGTGGGCGACAAGGGTTCTTTCCTGAAAGCGCCTGATATGTACATGGAAAAGCTGATCGTCGGGCCCAAGGCCAAAGGCGCCATCGACCTGGATCAGGCTCTCGAGCTGAACCTGAAGTCCGTGGCCAAGGCGCTGGGCAAGCCGCTCTCCCGTCTGACCGTCATTACCCTGGCCAAGCCGCGTCATGACAAGGCAATCAAGGAGATGCAGGGTCTGGGCGTGCGGGTGTTCGCCATTCCTGATGGTGACGTTGCCGCCTCCATCCTCACCTGTCTGCCGGACAGCGAAGTCGACATGCTGTATGGCATCGGCGGCGCACCAGAAGGGGTGATCTCCGCGGCGGTGATCCGCGCGCTGGATGGTGACATGCAGGCCCGTCTGGTGCCGCGCCACCGCGTCAAGGGCGACAGCCCGGAAGTGCGAGCACTGGGCGAGCAGGAAATTGCCCGCTGCGAAGCGTTGGGCATCGATGTCAACAAGGTGCTCAAGCTGGAAGACATGGCGAAGAATGACAACGTCATCTTCTCCGCCACCGGCATCACCAAGGGTGATCTGCTGGATGGCATCACCAGCGATGGCGTGATGGCGACCACCGAGACTCTGTTGATCCGTGGTAAATCCCGTACCATTCGCCGTATCAAGTCGATCCATTACTTGGAACGCAAAGACAGCGTGGTACGCGACATCATCCTGTGATGATGGCTCGCTGAACTTCCCGTGTTGTCTGAAGCCCGATCGCCCGTGCGGTCGGGCTTTTTGTTGTGCGCCAGCTACGTTTGTGCCGCCGCTTCGGTTATGGTGGCTCAGACCGTCCCAAAGGAGTGGAGTCTATGGAGTGTCGTAGCGGCTGTGCTGCCTGTTGCATCGCCCCCAGTATCAGCAGTGCCATTCCCGGTATGCCAGATGGCAAACCGGCTGGCGTCCCCTGTATCCAGCTCGATAGCGCCCTTGGCTGCAAGATTTTCGGTCAACCGGAGCGGCCAGCGGTGTGCGGCGGTTTCCGCCCCATGATGGATGTGTGCGGCAGCCATCGCGCCGAGGCCATCTGGCTGATCGGCGAGCTGGAGCGGCTCACCACCTGACGAGTGCAGGGCGAAGAGTGTCTAGTCCTGAAATAGGTTTACACATTTTCAACTAGCATTTCTCCACTCAGAACCCCCTATGTACCGCATCGGGGGTTCTGTATTTCAACGCA
>NZ_JBFODU010000044.1:0-108811 GCF_040908505.1 Aeromonas sp. R1-2
TAATCCGGTGTTTTATGAGGATGAAGTCGATATAGACCTCAATCCCAAATTTGGGGCCGACTGGATGTTCAGAGCGCAGCAAAAGCGGGTTGTCACACCGGGACAGAACGCCAAACATTACCTGGCAGGCGTTCTCCATGCAGGCAACGGAAGAGTGCTTTACGTCAGCGGGATAAAGAAAAACTCATCGCTGTTTATCGCCATGCTGGAAAAGCTGCGTCACCACTACCGACGAGCCAAAACCATCACGCTGATCCTCGATAACTACATCATTCACAAAAGCAAGCAGACCGAGCGATGGTTGAAGAAGAATCCCAAGTTCTGCCTGGTATTCCAGCCAGTTTACAGTCCTTGGGTTAATCACATAGAACGGCTGTGGCACAAGTTGCATGAAACCATCACGCGCAATCATCAATGCAGAAGGATGGCCAACCTGCTGGCTCGAGTGAAACACTTCATGGATACCGTGTCTCCTTTCCCGGGGAATGGCTATGGCACAGCGAAGGTGTAGCACTATTAGGATCAGTTATTTAGCCAGGTATATTTGCTGGCTTGGGCACTGACGGTTGCAGACATTAATGGAAAATAAAACTGACGTTGGTTTTGATGCTTTTGTTATTTAAGTGAGCCTTGTGATAGTAATTTTAATCGAACTTTTAAATGATAGTGTGCTTATTAATGTTCTATTTTAAGGAAATTGATAATAACGCCAACAAGGAGTCAATAGCAACCAGTTAGAACTATATTTAACGCCGGTTTTGCGTGCGTACAGGCACTATTCCGAGCAAAGGGCATTGATGGAGCATGGGATTAAAGAGGAGAAAAAACAGAGGGAAGGCTACGAATTAGCCTGCCCCACGACCTACCCACTTATCACGGACGAGTAAGTGTAAACATATGATTATATTTGGATGTCAGGTCACACTTTGGTGCCATGAGTGATGTTTGCGTCAGATGCCGTATAAATCACCAAGTGTATATATCCATGGCTGCCGAGGCTATCGGCTTCACAGGTGAAACTGCGGTACTGGATGGTAATACGCTGCTGGTGTTGAGCATCCAATTCGCCAGTGAACAGCTTGCTCTCAAGTTCCTTGATGATGGTCGGGAATGACGCTTCCAGTCGGTTGATGTCTGCCGCTGCCCATTCACCAATTAATGAGGCTCGATCTGACAAAAAGTGCAGGCGATGATGTTCCTGAATAAGACGAGCCCCAAAGCTGCGCACTCCCGTCACCATTTTGCGCGGCCGTTTGCAGGGGCTCAATCACCTGATCGAGGATTTGCGGGTATTGAGCCTCAACGACAGCGGCCATCTGGAGTTACAGCGGACCGAGGTCAGGCTGGCCGACGAGCTTGCCGTGGTGCTTGAGGCGTTTGCCAGCCCTCTGGCGGCGAGCGGATTTGTGTTGCAGCGGGAGCTGGATAGCGAACTTCATGTCTGCTGCGATCTGTTTCGCATCCGTCAGGCCCTGATGGCGCTGTTGGAAAATGCCCAGAAGCACGCGCTGCCGGGCCTGCTGACCGTGCGGCTGTATCGCTCGGAGAGTGTGTGCGTCCTGAGTGTGGAAGATGAGGGGCCAGGCATCAGCGAGGAGATCGCCGCCTGTATCTTCGATGCGTTTCGTCGCGGAGATCCGTCACGCTCGCGCAAGAGCGGCGGTAGCGGACTCGGACTCGCCGTGGTCAAGGCGATTGCAGAGGCCCACGGCGGCAGCGCGGTTTGCCAATCTACCGGACGGGGAGGGAGCCGATTCGTGCTCTCCTGGCCCATCTCGGCCATGTCCGGTTGCCCTGAAATCTAGCCTGCGGGCGGCAGGTTCTGATGAAGCAATACAGCTGACAGCTGCCCGCACAGGGGCGTTCGACAAGCGACTGCCATAAGGGTTTTCACCGCTTGTGCCGGGTGAGCAGGAGTGGTTGGGACATGGTTCATTTGGCGCGAAATCATGGTTTTTTGCCGTCAAAAATTGAAACCGTTTTCAGAAATCCTTTTCAACTGTGATCCGCTTCAAAGCTTTTTCGGGCGCCAACCTCTAGCATTGGCTCCACGAATTAGGGGCTAGCGCTCCCGATTTTCCCGCTGTGGGAGGTAACCGGATGATCCGGCTATTTCCTTCGTTACTTTCGACGGTCATCATGGATGGCCGTTTTTTTTTGAGTTATTTCACGGTAAAGGGTCGAGCCGCTGGCGCTTTACCGTTAAAATTCCGCTTTTGCACTTGCCCGTGAGTCTTGATGTCTGCGTCCACCCTCTCTTCGGATAGTTATGCCCTGCTCGCCACCCTGCAATTGCAGCGCGTTGCCAGTACCCGTTTGCTGCAAGAACAACTGGCGATAGGCCATGCCCTGATCGATAAACTGACCCGACTGCAGGATGCGGGGCTGGTCAGATTGCGCGGGGAGCAGCAGTGGAGCCTGACCGCCGAGGGAACGCTGGCGCTGATCCTGGGGGTGCGTGCCGGTCTCTGCCCGGCGCCGGACTGGAGCCGGGTGCCCTCATTGACCGGGCAGGATCTCACCCATGCGGTGGTGCGCGAGCTCTGTCGCGGCAAGGCGGGGGAGATCCCCACCTATTTCTCGGCCAGCGATCTGCTGACCCTGCTCGATACCCCGGACGCTCACCAGTTGCTGGCGGGCTCCAGCCCCGCCTGGCAGCAAATGTTGCTGGAGCACTTCTCGCTGCAACTCTTGCTCGATGCCCCCTATGAAGAGCGCTGGCCGCTGGCCAATGCGCTGGTGCGCTGCGCCCCCGAGGTGCAGGCCCGGGCCAAAGCGTTCGAGGCGGAGTGGCGCTGGCTCTGCGGGGATGGCGAGAGCACATCGCCAACGGGCGAGGACAAGGATGCCGCCCCCGGCTGGCCAGCCCTGCAGGCGCTGGCCCAGCAGCGCCAGAGCGGCCCGCTTGGCGAGCGACTGCTCACCGCGCTGGGCCAGTGGCAGGCAACCGATGAGGGCGAGGCGGGCCAGTGGCCCCGTTCATTCAGCGCCCTGCTTTGGCTTGGCTGGTTGCAGCAGGCAGATCCCGTCATCGCCAGCGAACAGCGCAAGAAGTGGCAGCGCAGTCTGACTGGCCAGTTCCCCCTGCTTGCCGACTTGCTCAGCCAGTGGGCGGGCGATCGCCACGGTCAGGCGGTCGGCCTGTTCGATACCCTGCAACTGCCGGTGGAGGAGCTCCACTGGGGCTATCTCTGGCTCGATCTCTGCGCGCTGGCCCGTCACGGTGCCCAGAGCCCGCAGGTGGCCATGTTGCACAAGTGGGATCTCTCCCATCTGCTCGATGCCGAGCCCCATCATCGCCTGATGGCCTTTTGTCAGGATCTGCTGCGTATCTTGTTGGGCGAGGTGGCCAAAGGGGCGCCCTTGTGCCAACTGCGCGGCAGTGAGGAGAGTACGCAAGAGGGCAGTGACCAGCAGGATGATGACGGGGATGAGGATAAAACCGCGGCCTCTGCCAGCTGGCTCAACTGGTTGCAGGGGCTGGGACGCTCCAGTGGCGTGCGCAAGCCGCAGGAGCGGTTGGTGTGGCTGCTCCATGCCGAGGGCCCCGAGCTGGAGTGCAAGATCCAGAAACTGAGCACCAAGGGGGAGTGGACCGCCGGTCGCCGGGTCGATCCGGCCCTGCTCTCTACCCAGTATGCCGCCATGCTCGATGAGCACGACTGGGCACTGGTCCGCACCCTGCCACGGGTGATGGGACGACTGCCGCGGGATGTCTGGGCGCCGCTGGCCGATCACCCCCGCTTGTTCAACGCCAAGGGGCAAAAGCTGCAACTGGCCATCAGCGCCCCCCTGCTGCAGGTGGTGGCCACCGAACAGGGGATGAGCGCGCAGCTCTGCCCCGATGCGGCCGCCCGCGGGGCCCATATCATGCCGCTGGCGCAGGATCTGTGGCAGCTGATCCTCACCCCGCAGCCGCTGCTCGACCGCTTGCCTGCGCTCGAATCCATCCCGCTGTTGCCCGCCGAGGGGCTGGCCGAGCTGCAACGCACCCTGGACGCTATTCCCGAGCTGCCTTGGCACAGTCAGGTTGCGGGGCTTAGCGGCAACGCCGAACTGGCTCCCTGGCCGGGCATTCCTTCGGTGCAACTGGATTGGCAGGATGGTCAGCTGTCGGTCAAGCTGGTGACCCGCTTTGAGGATCTGCCGCCCCAGCCACTTGGCAAGGGGGAGGCGATCGTACGGCAGGGGATCAAAGCGTACCACTACTGGCAGCGGGATCTCGCGGCCGAGAAGGGGCAGGCCCAGCTACTGCGCAATCAACTCCCCATCGGCCTGCCCGGCAGCGAGTGGCTGCTGCAGGGGGAACAGGCGCTGGCGCTGGTCAATGCTCTGCCCGAGCTGGTGGATGCCGGCGTGGTCATTCACTGGCATCAGGACAGCGCTCGCCTCAAGAGCCTTGATGAAGCGGCCCTGAGCCTGCGTATCGAGCGGCGGCAGGACTGGTTCCAGGTCGAAGGGGCACTGGCCCTCGATGAGCACCAGATCCTCGATCTGCGCCTTATTCTGCGCCAGATGACCCCGGGGCAGCGCACCGTTCAGCTCGACGAGAAGACCAGCCTGATGCTGAGCGACAAGCTGGTGGAGCGGCTCACCATGCTGGGGGCCATGCTCGATGAAGAGCAGCGCATCAACAACAAGCTGGCCTATCCGCTTACTCGTCTGCTCTCGGTCATTACCACCGAAGGGGATGCAGCATGGCAATCCCTGCAGCAGGAGTGGCAGCAGGAGGTCGATTGCCCGGACGAGCTGCTTACCTCCCTGCGGGACTATCAGAAAGAGGGGGTGCGCTGGATGGCGACCCTGGCCCATCACGGTTTTGGTGCCTGTCTGGCCGATGACATGGGTCTGGGCAAGACGCTGCAGGCGCTCATCGTGCTGCGGATGCGCCAGCACCTTGGCCCTGCGCTGGTGGTGGTACCCAAGTCAGTGGTCACCAACTGGCAGGAGGAGGTGACCCGTTTCGCCCCCGAGCTGGATGTGGTGGTGTTCGAGAATCCGGCCGAGCGGGAGGGGATCATTCGCGAGGCCAAGGCCGGTCAGGTGATCCTCATCAACTACGGCATGCTTGGCAGCCTGGCGGAGGCGCTCAAGTCCCGCCGATGGTCTTCCATGGTGCTCGATGAGGCGCAGCAGATCAAAAACGCCGGTACCCAGCGCGCCAAGCTGCTGTTCCAGCTCGACGGCGATTTTCGCCTCGCCCTCTCCGGCACCCCCATCGAGAACCATCTGGGGGAGCTGTGGAGCCTCTTCACCTTTATCAACCCGGGGCTGCTCGGCAGCCTTGGCGAGTTCAAGCGTCGCTTTGGCAAGGCCGTCAAGGATCCCCAGCACATGGCGCTGCTGCGGGCGGTGATCAGCCCCTTTATCCTGCGTCGTCTCAAGCAGCAGGTGCTGACCGAGCTGCCGGACAAGACCGAGATCATCCACCACATCAGCCTCTCCCCCGAGGAGCGTCAGCTCTACGAGGCGACCCGGCGTGAAGTGGTGCAGCAGGTGCAGAGCGCCGATGGGCGCGCCCTGATGCACGTGTTGAGTGGCCTGACCCGACTGCGCCGGCTCTGCTGTTCGCCGGAGCTGGTGATGCCCGAGTGGTCGCAGACCAGCAGCAAGCTGGACGAGGCGATGGCCCTGCTGGAAGAGGCGATCGACGGCGGTCATCGGGTGCTGGTGTTCAGCCAGTTTGTCGATCTGCTGAGTCTGTTGCGGGCCCGCATCGAGCAGAAATCCTGGGATTATTGCTATCTGGATGGGGGCTGTTCCGCCAAGTCCCGTCAGGACTCCATCCTGCGTTTTCGTCATGAGGAGGTGCCGCTGTTCCTCATCAGCCTCAAGGCGGGGGGCACCGGTCTCAACCTCACCCAGGCCGATACCGTGCTGCACCTCGATCCCTGGTGGAACCCGGCGGTGGAAGATCAGGCGAGCGATCGGGCGCACCGCATGGGCCAGACCCAGCCGGTGACCGTTTACCGGCTGGTGTGCGAGCAGACGGTGGAGGAGAAGATCGTCGCCCTGCACGACGAGAAGCGGGCGCTGGCCGATGGCCTGCTGAGCGGCCAGTCCGAGGTGCGCGGGCTGGATGTGGAGAGCCTGCGGGCCCTGCTGATGGGCTGATTGGCGACGCCACCTTTCATAGCGCCTATCGATACAGAAAAGGGGAGAGCATCCAGAGATGTTCTCCCCTTTCTTATTTGGGGTGCAGATGCGGGATACTCGTTTATCGCGGAAAGGCGGCCCGGTTATCCCAGATCCAGCTATCCCAGATCCAGTCACCCCTGATAGAGATAGAGGTGCAGCCGCTCGATGATGGGCTCACCGCCAATCTTGCGATCTCGCCGCGCCTGCCGGCTTTTGGGAGGATAGTTGCCCAGATGGGTGACTGCAGGCGGGGTATCGGAGCAGAGCAGCAGGGGCAGGCTCGCCTTGATCTGCTGCTTGCGCGGGGTGCGCTCCAGCCAGAGCAGGTTGATCATTGGGTGGGTCTTGACCGGGCGGCGGATCCGCAGCTCGGCATCGGCGGGCAGACGGCGAATGTCGTACACCTCCTGATCCACCATCTTGCTCCACTCCTCGTTGTTGGAGAGGGCAGGTATGTAGCGGCGGCTGCGCTCCAGCATCTCAAGCACCTGCTCACGACTGAGGCGATTGATGGTCTGCTTGTCGGCCCAGGTAAAGCCGAGGGATTGCAGCTCCCCCGCCAACAGGGTCAGTTTGCGGTAGACCTGCAGAGTGATCACGCCGGGCAGGGCGGTATGTACCAGCTCGAACTTCTCGTCCCGTCCCCCCGCCTGTTGCACCAGCCCCTTGAAATCGAGCTTGCGCTGATTGATCTCCTCAACCAGAGGCTGGATCAGCGGAGCGGCGGCGGCAGGAAAGCGCAACCAGCCGGGCAGCCGGTGAGTCGCCTTGGTGGAGCAGCCGGGGCGGGCGCTGTGATCCTGATAGGCGGCGAGGGTGGCCGCCAGCGCGGCTTCACCGTTGAGATAGCCCACCTCAATTTGCTCGATCGGGTCGTGTTCTTCCCCCTGTGCAACTGGGGGGAGAGGATAGACATGAGCCTCCTGCAGCTCGAGTTGGCCAAGCAGATCGGCCAGCTGGTTGAGAGAGGCTTCAATGGCGGCCATCTGTTGACGCAGGGCGGCGGTCGGGGTAAAGGTATCCATCGATGATCCTGTGGTCTGACCCGCTGTTGACGACATCAGGTATGACATCGCTGCGGGGAGAAAAACTACTGTATAAATAAACATAACAGCATGCGATTGGAGTGCCAAGAGGCACTTTGAGGAGGGGGCAATGTGCGCCTCTGAATGGGGATACGGTGCTGGTTTTATTTATGTTTCAGGGTGTTAAATAAAGATCACCACAAGATCATTAAAATAACAATCTCGTGTAACTCCGCTGTTGCCAGTTGTTCACACCTTGTCCGCCCCTGCATATGTAAAGCAGTAAAATGCATATGTAGATGGGTGCCATGCAGCACAATATGCTGCGCGACTCTGCTGGCCAACCGTTAAAATAATTAGTTGTTTAAAATCAAAGCATTAAAATTAAATCCAGCCGTTTTTAGACATTAGATTTACTAATGTAACGTATCAAAATTCGTCAATTGAGTCGGTCTGACTCCCTGACTAAGCTTTGCGCATCAAATTGAAGCCCAGTGCGTAAACAAATATTCAGAGGAGCCACATCATGGCCAACATGACTTATACCGAAACCGGTTACCAGCATTCCAGCCAATTGAATCTGGTTGCTCGCGTTAAAATGACCGTTCTGACCTGGCTGGAGCGCAGCCGTAGCCGTCGTCAGCTCTCCGAGCTGCCCGAGTACCTGCTCAAAGACATCGGCCTGAACGAAGCTGACCGTTATCAAGAGACCACCAAGCCGTTCTGGCGTGGTTAATTAACCGGGCATGGATGCCTTGTTTTTCTGCTGAGTCGTTTGCTGTTCTGCCCCTGTGGGTACCAGCCGCTAGGTCTGTCATTGTCTGTTTTATCTCCCCCCGTTTTCCCCCTGTTATTTGTTGATCCTTTTTCCTCTCCTCTTTATTCCACATCGCGACTGTCATTGCTGTCATCGTTCGATTGTTATCACACTTGTATCGTTAATGTTTGAATTTGTTTAAAAAACGATTTTAAGCCGCGATGCCTTGCGTATAATCCGGCCATAGTATTCCAGAGCGAGAGGGTGAGACGGATGATTCCCCAGCACGATTTTTTAGCCTTGACCCGCAGCCATGAGTGGCAGCTTGAGCCCTTTGAATTTGCCCTGCCCGATGGTGCGCAGGTCAGCATTTGGGATACTGGCGTACTCTGTCTGGAGCCTGCCAGTGGCGCGGGCGGCCAGCCGGGAGGGCGCAAGGATATCGTCCTCTCCTGCGGTATCCACGGCAACGAGACTGCCCCCATCGAGATTTGCAACCAGCTGCTGAGTCGTCTGCTCTCAGGCGAGCTGAGCGCCCGTCATCGGGTGCTGTTCTTGTTTGGCAATCCGGCGGCGATGAATCTGGGGCTGCGGGAGGTGGAGGAGAACATGAACCGGCTCTTCTCCGGAGCACACAGCAAGGGGGAGGGGCTCTGCAATCGGGAGCGGATCCGCGCCATGCGCCTCGAGCAGTATGTGAGCCGCTTCTTTGCCAATCCGGCTCGTCCCCGTTACCACTACGACCTGCACACCGCCATTCGCGGTTCGCGCCACGAGAAGTTTGCCGTCTACCCCTTCCCCCACGAGCGGCCTCACTGCCGCGAGCAGGTGCAGTTCCTCGGCGCCTGCGGGGTGCGTACTATTCTGCTCTCCGCCAGCCCGACCACGACCTTCAGCTACTACAGCTCCCGCCAGCATGGTGCCCACGCCTTCACGGTGGAGTTGGGCAAGGTGCGCCCGTTTGGCGAGAACGATATGACCCGCTTTATCGAAACCCGCCAAGCGCTGCAGGAGCTGGTCACTCAGGATGAGGTGGCGCTGGAGCCGTGGCGGGCGGATGATTTCACCCTGTTTGCCATCGATCGGGTGATCACCAAAAAATCGGCGGACTTTCGCTTCCTGTTCGCCAGCGATGTGGACAACTTCACCGAATTTCCCCAAGGGTTCGTGTTGGCCGAGGATGGTGAGCTGCGCTACACCGTCGAGAAGCCGCGTGAGGCGGTAGTCTTCCCCAATGCCAATGTGGCGATCGGCCAGCGCACCGTGCTTATGGTGGTGCCGACAAGGCTTTGGGAATAGCGGTGATAGTTTTGCCTGCAGAGCGGTGATGCATCCGCAGGCGGCGCCAAGCCATTGTTCTAGTCGGTTTCTCAGACACAGCAGCGGTTAACCGCAGTAATAAAAAAACGGGGCCAGTCAGATGACTGGCCCCGTTTTTTGTCGGGTTCAAGCGGTGAGGCTTAGCTGTTGTTCTTCACAAACAGGGTCAGCTCCTGACCGGGCTTGAGGTAATCCCCTTTATCCAGCTGGTTCCAGCGCATCACATCGTTGATGGCCACCTGGAAGCGAGCCGCGATAGAGGAGATGGAGTCGCCACGGCGAACCTGATACACCATCGATTTGTCGCTCTTCTTCCCTTGCTTGGGATAGACCACCAGCTTCATGCCTGGCTTGAGCGCCGACTTGGCATTCAGACCATTCCACTTGGCGAGCTCTTCGTGGGAGACGCCGTGTGCCTGGCTGATGCTCCACAGGTTGTCACCCGAGCGCACCTTGTAACTGACTTTGGCCTTCTGGCTGCTGCCACGGCTTGCCAGCTGTTGCGGTTTGCTGGCGGAGCTGGCCTTGCTGCTGACCTGACCGTGGGTCGGGATCACCAGTTGCTGACCGCGACGCAGGTTGTTGCTGCGCAGATTGTTGGCCAGCTTCAGCTCACTCACGCTGACGCCATGATTCTGGGCGATGCGCGACAGGGTATCGCCACTGGTGACCTGATAGGAGCGGGTACGAATACGCTCGCTCTTGGGCAGATCGGCCAGTGCCAGCTCCAGGGTATCGGCATATTCTACCGGTACCAGCAGGCGGTAAGGGCCACGGGGCGACATCACGCCACGGCTCAGGGCCGGATTGACCTCCTTGAGCTGTGAGGTGCGCAGACCTGCCAGTTGGGCGGCCACGTTCAGATCGATCTGGCTGCCGGTCTCCACCACTCGCAGCTTCGGCTCGTTGGCGAGCACCGGCAACTGGATATTGTACTTGTCCGCATTACTAATCATGTCAGCCATGGCGAGGATCTTGGGCACATACATCCGGGTTTCGCGGGGCAGATCGAGCGACCAGTAGTCGGTCGGCTTGCCTGCGCGCTGATTACGCTGGATGGCGTTGCGCACCCGTCCTTCACCGGCATTGTAGGCGGCCAGCGTCTGCAGCCAGTCACCGTCAAAGAAGCGGTTCAGGTACTCCAGATAGTCGAGCGCCGCATTGGTGGAGGCCAGCACATCGCGCCGTCCGTCATACCAGTTGTCGTGGCGCAGACCGAAGTTTCTGCCTGTCGCTGGCACAAACTGCCACAGACCGACGGCATTGCTGCGGGATCGGGCATGGGGATCAAACATGCTCTCGATCATCGGGACAGTAATAAGCTCCATTGGCAGCTCACGCCGTTCAATCTCCTCTACCATCAGATAGAGGTAGGGTTCAGCCCGGCTGGCAATGGTCGCCAGATGCTTATCATTGCGCAACAGCCACTCACGTTGCTGGCGGATGCGCGGGTTGTCCGGAGTTTCCAGTTGCATATCATCGCTGATACGCACCCACAGATTGTCCGTATCTTCCATTTCGTCCAGCTGTTCATCGCCAAACAGGAAATGGGAAGAGTGTTTTTTATGCGCTTTTTTCTTGACCTGGGGGGACTTGATCGGCTCGATTGCCGTTAGCGCCCGGTCATCCTGATGGCTCAGGTTTTGGCAGCCGCTGAGCAACAGCGCTGCCAATAAGGCCGTTCGTACCTTCATCTCGTTCCGGTCATTTTTAGGAAAAACAGCTCGCATCATAAGGGGCAATGGCCCCCTGATCAAGGTTTGTTCAAAAAACGTCCTTCCACTGACGCAGGATGGTGAAGGTATCTACCGGATTTTCCACGCATTTTAGCCCCTGCTTTTCAGCAGAAAATTTCACTGAATCGAGCCCGCAGCGCAGAAAAACATTAAACCTGCGCTCATCTCCCAGTCGGCTGGGCAGGCTTGGTAGCCCCTGTTGCCGCAGTTTGCTGATCAGCCCGATCTGATCACGGATCGCCGGGTTGTCCGGCTCGACCGCATAGGCAAAACGCAGGTTGGAGAGGGTGTACTCGTGGGCACAATAAATGAGTGTCTCATCAGGCAGGGCGGCGAGCCGTTGCAGCGAGTGATACATCTGCTCTGGCGTCCCTTCAAAGAGGCGGCCACAACCGGCCGAGAAGAGGGTATCGCCACAAAAGAGCATGCCGTTGCCGTGGTAGGCGATGTGGCCGCGAGTGTGCCCGGGCACATGGATCACCTCGAGGGCGAGGCCGTGCCAGTTGATTTGATCGCCATCTTCGAGCCACTGGCCATGATGATCCGGCATCGGGTCAAGTTTGGGGCCATACAGTCTCGCGTGGGGGAAGTGCTCGAGCAATGTGCTGACGCCCCCCACATGGTCGTGATGGTGATGGGTCAGCAGGATGGCATCGAGCACCAGCCCCAGCGCCGCGAGCCGCTCCAGCACGGGGGCGGCATCGCCCGGATCGACCACCAGGCAGTGATTTTCGTGGCGGATCAACCAGATGTAGTTGTCATTAAAGGCTGGAACTGTGATCACTGGATACATGAGTCTGCTTCTCTTTAGGGAGGGTATCTTATATAACAGGATGGCGTTCGAAACCGCGAGTTGAGCCCTATTATGCAGGTGGCACGTACCGAACAACAAATCGAGATCCCGACCAGCTGGTCTGCATTGCCTATGGGGGACTGGGTGGCGGCCGAGATCCAGGATCGGCTCGACAACTGGTGTCCCAATCTGTTTGGGTATCATCTGCTGAAAATTGGCGCTCTGAGCGCTGAACTCTCCTGCAAACGCTCTTCCATTCGTCACCAGATCGGGGTCGCCCCCGGCGGGCGGTTGCTCGACATGTATGGCGATCCCCTCGATCTGCCGGTGCGGACCGGCAGCGTCGATGCCTGCCTGCTGGCCCACTGCCTCGATTTCTCTGCCGATCCTCATCAGGTGTTGCGCGAAGCTGAAAGGGTGCTGACCGACGATGGCTGGCTGATCATTAGTGGTTATAACCCCATGAGTCTGGTCGGGATCGGTCACTGTGTGCCGTTCTTACGGCGCAGAATGCCCTGGTCGGCACGGATGTTCACCCCGGGGCGGGTGACGGACTGGCTGCATCTGCTGGGATGCGAGGTGATGTTCGACGAGCGTTTCGGTTACTCGTTTATGGGTAAACAGAGCTGGCACAGTTGGTGGCGGGAGAGTATCGGGCGGGATTATTGCAGGGCATTTGCATCGGTATACGTGATTGCGGCCCGTAAAAGGCGCTCTCCACTGATCCCGGTGCGGCGGCGCTGGCAACTGCCAAAGTCCCTCGCCACACCGGGAATGGCTCGTCAGGGCTGGTAGCCGGTATCCTCGGCCAGATCCTTGCCGCAGGCGGCCTCTCTGGCCAGCTCGTCGCACCGTTCGTTCTCCGGGTGGCCGGAGTGTCCCTTCACCCAGAGCCACTCAATCTGGTGGCGACCCACTTCCGCATCCAGCTCCTTCCAGAGATCGACGTTCTTGACCGGTTGGCGGTTGGCGGTCATCCACCCTTTCTTCTTCCAGCCGATGATCCACTGGGTGATCCCCTGGCGGACATACTGGCTGTCGGTGGTGAGGCGTACCTTGCACGGTTCGTTGAGGGTGCGCAGCCCCATGATGGCGGCCATCAGCTCCATCCGGTTATTGGTGGTCAACTTGAATCCGGCGGAAATCTCTTTGCGGTGCTTGCCATAGACCATCACGGCCCCGTAACCACCCGGGCCCGGATTGCCGAGGCAGGAGCCGTCGGTATAGACATCAATCTGTTTTAACATGAGCAATCAATCTGTTTTAACATGAGGCTTGGGGTAAACTAGCGAGTAAGTAAAGCCGAAGTTTGACATAGATTGGATCATGAACACACCCCAACTGAATCGCCAGATCATTCTGGATACTGAAACCACAGGTATGAATACGGCGGGTGGCCCTGTCTATCTGGGGCACCGCATTATCGAAATCGGCTGTGTGGAGGTGATCAACCGCAAGCTGACCGGTAACCACTATCACGTCTATATCAAGCCTGATCGTCTGGTCGACCCGGAAGCGATCCAGGTGCACGGTATTACCGACGAGTTTCTGCGTGACAAACCGTCGTTCAGCCAGATCGCCGACGAGTTCCTCGAGTTCATCCGCGGCGCCGAATTGATCGCACACAACGCGCCGTTTGACGTGAGCTTCATGGACTATGAGTTCAGCAAGCTCGGACTCAACTTCAAGACGGCGGATATCTGCACCATCACAGATACCCTGGCGATGGCGCGGGATCTCTTCCCCGGCAAGCGCAACAACCTGGATGTGCTGTGCGATCGTTACGGTATCGACAACTCCCACCGTACTCTGCACGGGGCTCTGCTCGATGCGGAGATCCTGGCGGACGTCTACCTGCTGATGACCGGCGGCCAGACCAAACTCAATCTGGCCACCGAAAGCAACGAAAACGAAAGCAATCAGGACACCAGCATTCGCCGGTTGGAGAGCAACCGACCCGCCCTCAAGGTGGTGCGTGCCAGTGCCGAGGTTCAGGCCCTGCACGAAGCGAGACTGGATCTGGTACAGAAGAAGGGAGGAAGTTGTCTGTGGCGGCAATGAGCAAGTGGTGTGCCGGTCTGCTGCTGTTGCTCTCGCTGGGAGCGACGGCAACCGAGGTATTTGCTCCCTCCGATATTCCGCTGCTGGATAACCGCTTTCGCATCGATTACGGCGTGAAGGAGATCACCTTCATTATCAAGCGCAAGCCGGGCTCCCCCTCGGTGATCCTGGTGCGCCCCGATGGCAGCAAGCTTTACGTGGGCAAGGTCAAACCCGCCGACGTGGGTTGGCTGGCGCTGCCGGAGCATGATCTCATTACCCTGCGCAATCCCATGCCGGGCCCCTGGCAGGCGATTGGCGAGGTGGATCCCGACAACCGGGTGCGCATTCTCTCCGATATCCGGCTCGATATCGCCGCCCTGCCGATGCAGCTCTATCAGGGGGAGGTGGTCAAGCTCAAGGCGTGGTTGCTGATCAATGGTCAGCCGCCGAAAGATAAATACTATCTCTCTGATCTTGGCATGACCGTCAAGCTGCAATCGTTCAGCGATGCCGATAAGAAAGAGGTCGTGCTGGATCAAGTACTTGGCCACTATCGCGATGATGGCAAGGGGCTCGACGAAGTGCCGGGCGATGGCATCATGACGGCGGAAGTGACGCTGCAGGATATTCCCGGTGGCAAGTACCGCGCCATGTTCAGCACGGGCAATCAGGTGTTTGTCCGTGCCCGTTATCAGGATGTGCTGCTTTACCCCTATCCGTTCAGCTATAACTTGTCGCCGCCTTCGGATGAGCTGGGAGCCAAGCTCTCACTGCTAATCGACCGTGATGAGCTGGATCCCGCTTCTGTGGTGGTCAAGGGGAGTGTGACCAGCAATGTGGGCGGCCTCTACGAGTTCAGCGAGACCGCCAGCGACCCCAAGCTTGATATCGATCTTTCCAACATCAAGGAGGTCGGTCAGCATGAGGTGAAAACAACCCTCTATGGCACCACTCGCCTCGGCCGTGAGCTGAAAATCGAGTTGCCGGTGAAAACCTTCAATGTCTTCCCGCCACCGCCGCCTCCTGTAGAGGTGGTGTCGGCCGCCGCACCGGCCTCCAGTGCCGAGGCGACCCATGAAGCTCCGGCAGAAGAGGAAATGGGCTGGCTGATCTGGGCATTGGCAGGTGGTGGTGTGTTGCTGGCGGTATTGGGTGGGGTCGGGTTTGTGGTGATACAAAAACGGCGTGCCCTGAAGCGTGCTCTGGCCGCTGCGCAGGCCGAGAATCAGCAAGCCGGACAACCTGCCGCCAAGCTGGATCTCAATCTGCCAGAGCAGTAACCCTCGTACTTCTCGCTCTGAAGTGGCGTGATGCCAGATATAGAAAACCGCCCTGATAAGCAGGGCGGTTTTTTGAGTTCATAAACAGAACAAGCTGGCTATCAGTGTTCGCCGATATAGACATCCTTGTTCTGCTCGCGGATCTCGAGGAACTTGTCCAGATTAGCCATCATCAGCTCGACCAGCTGGGGGTCGAAATGCTGCCCCTTCTCCTCTTCAATCAGGGCCAGCACCTTGTCCAGCGGCCACGCCTTCTTGTAGCAGCGATCCGAACCCAGGGCATCGAACACGTCAGCCAGCGCCACAATTCGCCCCTCCAGCGGAATATCGGCCCCCTTCAAACCGCGGGGATAGCCACTGCCATTCCACTTCTCATGGTGATTGCCAGCGATGGTGGCACCAATCTGGAACAGCGCCAGATCACTGCCGGAGAGCATATCCTGCCCGAGCTGGGCGTGGGTTTTCATGATCTCCCACTCTTCCGGTGTCAGCTTGCCCGGCTTGTGCAAGATGGCATCGGGAATTCCCACCTTGCCAATGTCATGGAGCGGCGAGGCACGTTTCACCAGCTCGCTCTGCTCTTCGCTCATGCCCATCAGGTGGCAGAATTGTTCGGTATAGAGCGCGACCCGTTTGACGTGCAGTCCTGACTCTTTGGAACGGGTTTCGACCAGTTCGCCGATGCGATAGATGATCTCCCGCTGGTTGTCGGCGATCACCTCATTGAGTCGGATATTCTCCAGCGCCACTATGATGTTTTCGGTAAACAGGGTCAGCAGACTGGTATCGATCTGGCTGAGCTGGCGGGTGGTCTCGATGTGGAACAGCAGGTGGTGGCGCGGATTCTGGCAGTAGAGCACCATCTGGGTGGCGTTATAGACATTGCTGCGCTTGCTCATAGCCTGGCGCAGGATCTCCGGCGCGTCCGTGAGGAGCATGGCGGGATGGCCGGGGAGCAGGGGCTCCAATACTTGATCCTTCACCTCATAGGCGTATTGCTTGACGTCGTATATCTGGGTTTCCCCCAGATGGAGCAGGGCGCTGAGCTGCTCCTGGGCGCCTTCGACAAACTGGCGCAGGGCCCGTTTCTCAAAGATCCCCTTGGAGGCTTCGATGACTTTTTCCAGCCCCTGACGGTTACTCTCCAGGGTGCGAATATCCCGATATGAGCGCAGGCTGGCCCGCAGCAAGGTGCGCAGCTTCTGGGAGGTGAGCTCGGTTTTATCCTTGTAGTCGTTGATGTCGTAGTTGGTGACCACGTCATCTTCCGGCGCCTGGCCGGGCTGGCCGGTACGCAACACGATGCGTACCATCTTGTTTTGCAGATCTTCACGGACGTATTTGACGACATCAAGGCCGGCGTGGTCGACCTCCATCACCACGTCCAGCAGCAACAGAGCAACGTCCGGGGTGGTGGCCAGCAACTCTTTGGCCTGTGCCGCGGAATAGGCATGCAGAAAATCGATGGGGCGATTGTCAAACTCGAATTTGTTCAAGGTGATTTTGGTGATGCGATGCACTTCAGGCTCATCGTCAACAATCATCACCTTCCAGCCCGCTTGCTGTGCGTCGGGGAGGGAGAGATCGTCATCATCAATAATCAGGATCTGGTCATCCATCATACAATCCTGTTTGGCATCCTGTGCTTACATTAACTGCTTCACTAAGGATAGGAAACTTATTGGGAAATAAAATTTGATCTCGAAAAACTATGGTCGAAATAAGCAAATGGAACCCTTTGTAACTGTGGCGTTGTCCGGCTGCTTTCTTTGTCCAATCATGGAGCTAGCGTGCACAAAGCCTATTTCTGGATTGGGGTGTGGACGCGAGTGGTTGGGGATGTTTGAATCCAGCTTGTAGCTATTAGACGAGAAACAATCTTATTTGATAGTGATTGCTATTTGCGTGTAGCATGGGCGACACACTCAACGAGGAGCCCCATCGTGTCCCCATCTCTGCCTCCCAATCGCCCCCGTCTGCTGACTGTCAAAGCCATTGCCCAGATTACCCCCCATTTGCGTCGCATCACCTTTGGTGGCAGCGAACTGGCTGACTATCCCTTTACCTGCGGTGGGGCCCATATCAAGGTGATGCTGGCCCAGCCCCATCAGGTAGAGCCGGTGCTGCCTGCCATGACCCCGAGCGGCCCGCGCTGGAGTGACCCGGCTGACAAGCCGGTGATCCGCACCTACACCATCCGTGCGTTTCGCCGTGATGAGCAGGAGATTGATATCGACTTCGTGCTGCACGGTGACGGTGGGCCCGCCAGCGCCTTTGCCACCCATGCCAAGCCGGGAGAGAAGGTGATCCTCTCTGGGCCGGGTGGTCCCAACCCCATGCTGCAACCGGCCGATCACTACTGCTTGGTGGGGGATCTCACCGCCTTGCCCGCCATCATGGCGATGTGTGAGGTGATGCCTGCCGATGCCAGAGGGGAAATTGCGATTCTGGTGCCGGATCAGGCCGATGCTCAGCTGTTGACGCTGCCGGTCGGGGTGCGCTGTCACTGGTTTGTCGGCGAGCCCGAGTCCAGCGGCCTGTTGGAGCATGTGATTGCTCTGCCGCTGGTGCGCGATGGCGGCTTCTTCTGGCTGGGTGGGGAAGAGGCGCTGGTGCTGCCGCTGCGCCGCCATTTTCGTTCCGTGCTCGAGGTGGATCGCCAGTCGCTCTACGCCGTGCCGTACTGGCGCCGGGGCAAGAGTGAAGAGGCCTATCACCAGACCCGTCACGATGTGATGGATAATTAAGCGGATGCGAAAGAATACCTGATTCACCCTTGCAAATAAAAATGATTTGCATTTAGTATTGCGCCGTCTGGGTATTCGTCCGGGCGGCGTTTTTATTTCCGTTGACACAAGAGCGCCCTGTTTTCACGTCGGTTTGGCTGCATGTTGTCAGACCCAACGCAAGGAGTCGTAAAGGGTGGTTAAGTACCAGACCCCTCTGTTCTGGCTGGGATTATTCCTCCTGTTCATACTGCTTTCTCTCTCGCTCGCCACCGGTGCGGGCGTCTATGGTGCCCGCGAGGTACTCGGCTACCTGATGGGGGATGCCCGCTGGGCTGGAGACGAGAAGCTCGCCATGGTGCTCAATACCTTGCGACTGCCGCGCACCCTCTGCGCCATGGTGGTCGGCGCCTCTTTATCTCTGGCTGCCTCCTTGTTGCAGAGCGCGACCCGCAACCCACTGGCGGAGCCCGGCCTGCTCGGGGTCAACGCCGGGGCCGTCTTTGCGCTGGTAGTGGGGCTCACCTGGTTCGGGGTGGAGTCTGCCTATGGCTATCTGCTCTGGGCTGGCCTTGGCGCGCTGCTCGGCAACGTCATTGTGTTGGGGCTCGGCATGATGATTGGCCGCTCCAACCCCCTCAAGCTGATTCTGGTCGGGGTGGCGCTCTCCGCCACCTTCGGCGGTCTCTCCAGCTTTTTGCTGCTCTCCAACAAGATGGTGCTGGAGCAGTACCGCTTTTGGAACCTCGGCTCCCTGTCGGCGGCCAATCTCGATGCCATCGTTGCCGTGCTGCCCTTCGTGCTGGCGGCGTTTGTCATCACCTTGCTGCTCTGTCGCCAGCTGACCCTGATGCAGATGGGGGACAGTCAGGCCCAGGCGCTGGGGATCCGCCCTAACCGGGTGCGAATTGGCGTGCTGCTGGCCGCCACCCTGTTTACCGCCAGTGCCATCGCTATTGCCGGCCCCATCGGCTTTGTCGGCTTTCTGGCCGCCTACTGTGGCCGACTGGTAGAGCCGGTAAAGCTGTCAGTGCAGGTCTGTTTCTCCGCCCTGTTCGGCATGCTGTTTCTGCTGTTGGCCGACATTCTGGCGCGCTGGCTGATCCAGCCGTTCGAGCTGCCCAACGGCGTCATTCTGGCCCTGATCGGTGCACCTGTGCTGATCGCCATCGTTCACCGCGGGGGCTTTCGTACCCTGCTGACCGTCAAGTGAGGGTCTGATGCGTACACCTACCGATATGCTCTGCCTGCGGGCCGGCAACCGCTCTTTGCTGCTCCATCTGCCGAGTTGGCGCTGGCTTGCTCTGCTGGCCATGGCGCTGCTGGCGCTGGCTCTGCTGGCCCTGAGCGTTGGCGGCGGCAAGCTCGGCTTTGCCGGGGTGGTCAACACTCTGCTGGGGGAGGGGACGCGGCTTGAGCAGCTCACCCTGTTCAAGATCCGGCTGCCGCGCATCCTTGGGGTGGTGGTGGCGGGAGCGGCCATGGGGCTCTCCGGCTGTCTGGTACAGACTCTGGTTCGCAACCGGCTGGCCACACCCGACATGGTGGGGGTCAACAACGGCGCATCCTTTGCCATCATTGTCTTCTCCCTCTACCTGACGGTAGGCAGCTGGCCCTGGTGGGCGGCACCTATCGGAGCCATCTTCGCGGCGCTGGTGCTCTATGCCCTCTGCCGCAAACCGGGTGAGCAGGGCTATCTGTTCGTGGTGATCGGCATCGGCCTCTCCGAGCTGTTCGAGGCGCTCGGTCAGTTTGTGATGTCCACTCAGGCCCTGCTGCACTTGAGCTCCCTCTATCTGTGGAATATGGGCAGCTTTATCGCCGTGGGTTACAGCACCATCACCCCCATCGCCATCCTGTTGCTGCTGCTCTGCCCCTGGATCGTCTATCTCTCCCGCTCGCTGGCGGTGCTGCGCTTTGGTCCCGAGATGGCTAGAGGGCTTGGCGTCAACGGCGATCGGGTGCAACTGGGCATTCTGGCCCAGGCCATTCTGGTGGCGGCGCTCGGCACCGCCATCGGCGGCCCCGTGGTCTTTATCGCCATGGCTGCCCCCATTCTTGCCTCCTGGCTGGTGAAAGACCGGGTGGTGCCGCTCTGGCTGGCGGCGCTTAGCGGCGCCCTGCTGCTGCTTGCCAGCGATACCCTGGTCCGGGTGCTGGCCAGCCCCCACGAGGTGGCGACCGGCATCATGACCCGCATTCTCGGCGGCCTGTTGCTGCTGTTTCTTCTCGTTAACGATCGCCAGAGGGCTGACTGATGACGCTCACCGTAAATCGCCTCCACTTCGCCTATCAGCAGACCCCCATTTTGCGGGACATCTCTTTCAGCGTGCCGAGGGGCAAGCTGGTGGGGATCGTTGGCCCCAACGGCTGCGGCAAATCGACCCTGCTCAAGCTGCTATCCGGCCAGATGAAAGCCCAACGCGGCGAGATCCTGCTCAAAGGCAAGCCGCTTGCCAGCTACCCCATGAAGGGGTTGGCGCGGGAGCTCGCCTACCTGCCCCAGCGGCCAACCCTGCCTGCCGGCATTCTGGTGGAGCAGCTGGTGCAGTATGGCCGCCACCCCCATCAGGGCTGGTTCAATCAGTGGGGCGAGGAGGATGCCCGTATGGTGCGCAGTGCCTGCGAGCGGATGCAGCTTGAAAGCATCTGGCAGCAGAGCGCCGCGTCCCTCTCCGGCGGGCAGGCGCAGCGGGCGTGGCTGGCGATGATCCTGGCCCAGGATAGCGACATGGTGCTGCTCGACGAGCCCACCAGCGCCCTCGATATCGGTCACCAGACCGAGGTGATGGAGGCAATCCACCGCATCACTGCCGAGGGCAAAACCGTGCTGCTGGTGATCCACGATTTGGCGATGGCGGCCCGCTACTGCGACGAGCTGATCGCCATCGGCGAGGGGACCATTGCCGCCATGGGCCCAGCCCGGGAGGTGGTGACCAAATCCCTGATCGATCGGCTCTACCAGACCAGTGTTGACATTCTGCATGCCCCCGGCGACGGGGCGCCCATTATCGTGCCCCGTCGTCACGAACATGGCCGTTCCCTGCGTTCGGTGAGTTGAGTCATATGGGCCTGCTCTGTTGGCCCACCGAGTGTATTTACGCGGCCGATTATCCGGGCCGTGCAACGAGAAGGAGTGAGATGATGAAGCGTTTTGCCGCCCTGGCAGCAGCCATCCTGATGCTGGTCGCGCCGCTGGTTCAGGCGCAAGAGATGCGTGAAGTGACCGATGCGTTTGGCCAGAAGGTGCAGGTGCCAGTCCAGCCAACGCGGGTGGTGGTGCTGAGCGAGCTCGAACTCGACAGCACTCTGACCCTGGGGCTGACCCCCATCGGCGCCGTCAATGGCCGTGGTCAACCCACCTTGCCCCGCTATTTGCTGAACAAGGCGGGCATGGGTATCCAGGTGATCGGCGATCTCGACAGCCCCAATCTGGAGTCGCTGATTGCGCTGGAGCCTGACCTTATCCTGATAGGCCAGACCCGTCCCGAGCTGCTGACCTTGCTGGGGGAGATCGCGCCGACCGTGGTGACCAGCAAGTGGGGTGAGCCGTGGCAGGATAGCTTCCGCCGCACCGCTCACACCCTCAACCGCGACCAGCAAGGGGATACTTTCTTGCTGCAGTATGCCGAGCGGCTGACTCAGGCCCGCAGCAAGCTGGCCAAGCATCAGGGGGAGAGCATCAGCATAGTGCGCTGGAACCCCAAGGGGCCGAGCTTTATGTATCAGGGCACCTTTGCCAGCAGCGTAGTGGAGTCGATGGGGCTGGTGCGTCCGGACAAACAACAGGGGACTGGCGCGCCCCACTCACCGGCGCTCAGTCTGGAGTCCCTCAATCTGCTGGATGCCGACTGGCTGGTGGTCGGCACCCTGAGCGCCAGCGGTGATGCGGTGGATGCCATGCGTCAGGCGGAGCAGACCCCGGCGTTCCAGCAGTTGCCAGTGATCAAGGCCAAGCGCTTTGGTGCCGTGGACGGGTCGCTTTGGACCTCCAGCGGCGGCCCGCAGGCGGCTCTCAAGGTGATCGAGGATGTGGAGCAGTTGCTGGCAAACCGCAGCTGAGTGCTATCGCGCGCCAGAGGTTGACCACATGAACAGGTTGATCAAAAGAAGAGGGAGGCTGATGCCTCCCTCTTGTGTTGTCACTGTCTATCGTGACCTTTTCGGCGAGCCAGAGCCGTTTATTGCGGCTGGATGGCTGTCACTGTGAGCTTGCCGCTCTGACTTTTGGCATGAAAGTGGATGGCATCCCCCACCTTGAGCCCTTTGAGCTGGGCCGGATCTGCCACTCGAAAGACCATGGTCATGGCGGGCATCTTGAGATTCTCGATCGCCTCGTGCTTGATGCCGACTTTGCCGCTCCCCTCATCGAGGCGGGTAATGACCCCCTTGGTCATCACCATTGCGGCCTGTTCGCTCATCTCATCCGTCTGACTCATATCGTGCCCTTCATGGTGCATCATCTCTTCTGCTTGCAGGTTGGTCTGGGTGGCAAGGCCAAGCAGCAATGTCAGGGTCAGCGTTTTGTAGTTCATGATGGTTTCCTCATCGTTCAGTCAATATGGATCGTGAAATCGGGTTATTCGGATTGCGGGTTCGCGCTCTTGCCAAGGCTGCGACTGCGCCACAGGTAGTAGGCGGCGGGCAGCACCAAGAGGGTCAGCACCAGCGCGCTCACCATGCCGCCAATCATGGGGGCGGCGATGCGCTGCATCACCTCGGAGCCGGTGCCGTGGCTCCACATGATGGGCAAGAGGCCGGCGATAATGGTCACCACCGTCATCATCTTGGGACGCAGGCGCAGGGCTGCGCCGTGGATCACCGCCCGGTGCAGCCCCGCCTGGTCCGGCTTGCCGCTGGCGATGAGATCATCCCAAGCGTGGTTGAGGTAGACCAGCATCAAGACACCGGTCTCCACCGCCACCCCCGCCAGAGCGATAAAGCCCACCCCGACCGCCACCGAGAGGTTGAAGTCGAGCAGCCAGAGGGTCCAGATCCCCCCTACCACCGCCAGCGGCAAGGTGGTGAGAATGAGCAGCACCTCTTGAAAGCGGCGAAACGCCAGATAGAGCAGCAGCACGATAATGGCGACGGTTAATGGCACCACGTAGGCGAGGCGCGCCTTGGCCCGCTCCATATACTCGTATTGGCCGGACCAGGTGAGGGCGTAGCCTGCCGGCAGCACCAGCTGTTTGCCCACCTCGGCTTTGGCCTCATCGACGAAGGAGCCGATATCGCGGCCGCGAATATCGACGTAGACCCAGCCGTTGAGGCGCGCGTTTTCACTGCGCAGCATGGGGGCTTCGTCGCTGATGTAGACCCGCGCCACATCCGCCAGCGCGATACGCGCTCCGCTCGGGGTGACCACCGGTAACAGCTCGAGGCTCGCTACCGAGTCGCGATAGCTCTGGGGATAGCGCAGGTTGATGGGGTAGCGCTCACGCCCCTCGATGGTCTGGCCCACCTCCATGCCGCCCACCGCGGTGGCGAGCACCGCCTGCACGTCGGCGATGTTGAGGCCGTAGCGTGCCGCTTTCAGCCGGTCGATATCCACCTTGACGTAGCGGCCACCGGCTACCCGCTCGGCGTAGACCGATGAGGCGCCATCCACCTTGCCAACGATCTGTTCGAGCTGTTGGCCAAGTTGCTGGATCACCTTGAGATCCGGCCCCGCTATCTTGATGCCGACCGGGGTCTTGATACCGGTGGCCAGCATGTCGATGCGGGTCTTGATGGGGGGCACCCAGGCGTTGGTGAGTCCGGGGAAGCGGATGAGGGAGTCGAGCTCCTCTTTGAGCTTCTCCGGGGTCATGCCGGGGCGCCACTGATCGCGGGGCTTGAGCTGGATGCTGGTCTCCATCATCACCAGATCGGCGGGGTCGGTGGCCGATTCGGCGCGCCCCGCCTTGCCGAACACGTTCTGCACCTCGGGCACGGTACGAATGAGTTTATCGGTCTGCTGCAAGATCTCCCGCGCCTTGCCCACAGAGATATTGGCCGCGGTGGTGGGCATATACATGATGTCCCCCTCATCGAGCGGCGGAATGAACTCGGAGCCCAGGTACTTGAGCGGCCAGAAGCCCGCCACCGTCACCACGGCGGCGACAGCCAGAGTGGTTTTCGGACGGGCCAGCACGGCTTTGAGCAAAGGCACATAGCCCTGGCTCAGACAGCGGTTCAGCGGGTTGGCCTGCTCCGCCAGCACCTTGCCACGGATGAAGTAACCCATGATCACCGGCACCAGCGTGATGGCGAGCCCGGCCGCGGCGGCCATGGCGTAGGTCTTGGTGTAGGCGAGGGGGTGGAACATCCGCCCCTCCTGTGCCTCCAGTGCGAACACCGGCAGGAAGCTGATGGTGATGATGAGCAGGGAGAAGAAGATGGCGGGTCCCACCTCGATGCTCGCCTCGGTGATGATGCGCCAGCGGTTCTTGTCGGTGAGCGCCTCCCGCTCCATGTGTTTATGGACGTTCTCGATCATCACGATGGCACCATCCACCATGGCGCCGATGGCGATGGCGATGCCCCCCAGCGACATGATGTTGGCGTTGATTCCCTGCAGGTGCATCACGATAAAGGCCACCAGAATGGCGATGGGCAGGGTAATGACCACCACCAGTGACGAGCGCAGGTGGAACAGGAAGGCGAGGCAGACCAGCACCACCACCGCGAACTCCTCCACCAGCTTGCCGGAGAGGTTGTCGATGGCGCGCTGGATAAGGTCGGAGCGATCGTAGACGGTGACCACCTCCACCCCCTCCGGCAGGCTGCTCTTCAACTGAGCGAGCCGCGCCTTGACCCCGTCGATGGTGTGCTGGGCATTCTCGCCATAGCGCATGACGATAATGCCGCCCACCACTTCCCCTTCGCCGTTGAGCTCGGCGATGCCGCGCCGCATCTGGGGGCCGGTGACCACATCTGCTACATCCCCCAGCAGCAGCGGGGCGCCGCGCACAGTGGTACCGAGCGGGATCTGCTTCAGATCCTCGACGCTTTTCAGATAGCCGTTGGAGCGCACCATGTACTCCGCTTCCGCCATCTCGATGACGGAAGCGCCGGTCTCCTGGTTGCCCTGTTTGATGGCAGTCTCGATAAGGGAGAGCGGAATGCCGTAGGCGCGCAGCTTGTCCGGATCGACCCGCACCTGATACTGGCGCACCATGCCACCGACTGTAGCGACCTCGGAGACCCCCTCCACCGTCTGCAACTCGTACTTGAGGAACCAGTTTTGCAGCGAGGTGAGCTGGCTGAGGTCATGCTTGCCGGTTTTGTCTACCAACGCGTACTGATAGACCCAGCCCACCCCGGTGGCATCGGGGCCGAGCTGGGGGCGGGCGGAGGCGGGCAGGTTGGGGGCCACCTGACTCAAATACTCCAGCACCCGGGCACGGGCCCAGTAGAGGTTGGTGTTGTCGTCAAACAGCACATAGACGAAGGAGTCGCCGAAGAAGGAGTAGCCGCGCACCGTGGTCGCCCCCGGTACCGCCAGCATGGCGGTGGTGAGCGGGTAGGTGACCTGATCCTCCACCACCTGGGGCGCTTGGCCCGGGTAGGAGGTCTTGATGATCACCTGCACATCGGAGAGATCCGGCAGGGCATCCACCGGGGTTTGCTTGACCGACCAGAGCCCCCAGGCGGTGAGCATGAGGGTCAATAGCAGCACCAGAAAGCGGTTGCCCACCGACCAGCGAATAATCGACGGGATCATGATTGAACTCCTTTCTCACCAAGTAGAGAGAGCGGAGAGCAGTTGCCTGCTAGGTAGCGAATGATGGCAGGGATCATGACTTCTTCTCCATCTCGGGCATCGCCATCTGATGCTGGCTATGATCCATGCCTTCCATCTTGTCCATCTCATCTGCCGCAGGCTTGGCGGTGTCGCCAGTTGCTGGCGTCTGCTCCTGATGGATGGTGGTGATGCGGTACTCATCCCCCTCCTGTATTACTTGCAGGTGCAGGGTCTGTCCTTCTGCCAGCTTGCTGATATCGACCCCGTCGGCCACGGCGAACTCCATCTCCATGGCGGGCCACTGCCACTCGGGGATGGGCTGGTGGGAGACCATCAGGGTGCGGTTGGCCAGATCGATGCTTTCAACCTCACCCTGGGTCCACACCTGGGTGGGGCGCACCGCCGTCATGCGCTGGAAGTCAGAATCGATGGCCGATTCGGAGTCGAGCAGGAACTGGGCCGAGCTGACGATGCTATCCCCAGCCTCCACCCCTGCCTTGATTGCGACCTTGTCGCCAAACTGGGGGCCCAGGGTGACGGCCACCGACTTGAAGCTGCCATCCCCCAGCGCCAGCACCAGCCTGTCCTGGCTGCCTGTACGGATCACCGCTTCGCTCGGCACCACCAGTTGCGGCTCTCCCTTGCCCGCCTGAATCGTCACCTTGGCGAACATATTGGGTTTCAGGAACTCATCCGGGTTGGCAAAGCGCAGCCGTACCTTGAGGGTGCGGGTGGTGGCATCCAGGGTTGGGTAGAGGTAATCGACCCGGCCCTGCCAGTAGCGGCCGGGGGCGTAGTCGAGGGTCATGGTCACCGGATCTCCCACCTTCAGCTGGGCCGCCTGGCGCTCGAACACCTCGGCGCTCACCCACACCTGCTGTAGGGTGCTGATGTTAAAGAGCGCGGCGGCGGGCTCCATATACTGGCCTTCGCGCACTTTCAACTCGGAGACATAGCCGCTGCTCGGGGCATAGATGCGCACCGTCTCCTGCACCTGACGGGTGCGCTTGAGGGCCGCGATCTGATCCGCCGGCACCTGCAGGGACTTGAGCTTGCCCTCGGCGGCGCGCAGCAGCAGCGGATTGGCGGTGTTGAGCGCTAGCAGGTATTCGTGCTGGGCGTTGACCAGATCCGGAGCGTAGAGCTCGTAAATAAGGCTCCCCTTGTTCACCTGCTGCCCCTCGCTCTTGATGGCGAGGGTGCGGATCCAGCCTGCCATACGGGCGTTGACCGCCTCCAGCCTATCCTCGTCATAGCCGACGTAGCCCACCGTCTCGATCTGCTGGTGGATGGGAAGCTTCTCTACCTTGGCGAGCCGTACCCCCAGGTTCTGCTGGATCTCGGGGCTGATGGTGACGGTGCCGGGTGAGTCGCCCTGTTTTTCCTCATAGACGGGGATGAAGTCCATCCCCATGTTGTCCTTGGCGGGGGCATCGCGCTTGTCGCGCGGATCCATGGGGTTGACCCAGTAGAGCGGCGTCTTCTCCTTGGCCGCGGTGTCAGCGGTGGTCTGTTTGGCGGTCCAGTAGCCGCCACCGGCGCCGAGGGCCAGCAGCAGGGCCGACATCAGGATGGTCTTGTTCATGACTGGCCTCCGGCGCGGGTCTGCATGCAGAAAGTGCAGGAGGATAAGGCGCCCGCGAAGGCAGCAACCTTGGACGGTGAAAAGTGGGCTGGTGACATAATACGTCTTCTCTTTTGCAGGCCGCCGGTCGGGTGAGGTGCAAGGCATCACCAAAGGGGCTGGCGGCAAACGGGGCGCAGCTGTATCAGCGCGCACGGATCCCTGTTGCTGGCGGGGCCAGTCGTCACAGGGTCAGGCAAGGCAGCAGAAAACGGACAAGCCGAGGCTTGCCGCTGCCGCAAGAGAAGGACTTTCTAGTGGCGTAACACCGACAGCATCAGATGTCGGCGCGGCCAGGAGGGAGGGTGAGTACCGCGCGAGCGCAGGAAGGGATCCCGCAACCAGTTATCAAGCAGTGACGCTGCGACGTTGTTGCAAAGTAGCAGGGGGAAGATCAGCAGGGCGACCAGTACACCCAGTAGAGCCATCGCGCCGAAGGAGAGAGCATTTACGCCTGTCTGCATCTGGCACTCATCGCCCATGGCTGACCCCTCGTTTCCCTGATGGCAGGAGAGGGGCATGAGATCGCCCGGGTGATCCATAGCGGACATTGCATGAGAGATATCGCCATCCGCCATCGCCATGGATGAATCGAACATCACCATCGATTGGGCGCTGCTTGGGGTCGGCTCGGAGGAGAGGGGAGAACCATGCCAGCTGATGCAGAGGGTCAGATTGCAGACGAGCAGCAGCACCAGCAATAGCCGGGCCAGAGCAACGCAGGGCAATCTTGCAGCAAGCTGGGTGAGTGACAATCCGGGCATCCTTAGGGGGGCAAGTTGCCAAACTCTAAACCTTGCTCGCACGAGAAGGTCAAGGCTTCTGCTGGCGTTGCTGCTGCAGGTAGAGGTCACTGTATTTTTCCAGCAACTGGTCTATCCATTGACTAATGCCGGGCGCTTGCAACATGGGCTCCAGTTGTTCGAGGGTGCCAAGATGGGGGGATTGCAGTGAAACAGAAATATAGAGCTCACCGCGCTGCAGTGGCCACTGCAGAACAGCCATTCCGCTGCTCGGGTAATTTTCGCTCAGAAACAGGCGGCCGGAAGAGCGGCCATAGGGAACGAAGTCGACCCGGTCACTGGCCAGCAGGCCAAATACCTGCTTGAGGGAGTTGACCCTGTAGATGCGGGTATTCGCTTGTAAAAAACCATCCATTTCGCTGCCAAGGCTGACGCCTATCATCATGGCGCCCCGCAGTCCGGTCAGATCCTCCCTTCGTTGCAGCAAGCGGCTGCCGGGTTGGCGCACGAATACCGCCATGTCATTGATGGCCATGGGGGTTCGGGTAAAGCGGGAGTAGTGCGCTCTCTCTTCGTTGCGCAGCGCACAGATATTGATGTCGACCTCTCCTTTCGCCACTTTCTGCTGACAGCGGGCCCAGGGGCCCACATAGGAGAGATCCACATTGAAACCCAACCGTTGATAGAGGGTACTGACGACTTCGGCACAAACGCCGATGATCTTGCCATCGCTCAGCCAGTTCCAGGGGGGATAATCGTGATGACCACAGGCGGAGAGGGTAGTGGTCGTCAAGGTCGTCGCGAGCCAGAGCTGAGCCAGCATATCCGGATCCTGTGCAAAAAAGTCTCGATGTGTGTCATTGAAGCACACCGCAGACAAAAAAATACCCCCGCACGGGCGGGGGTAGTTTGTTATCGGTGGAACGCCTGGGGAGAGCGTTACTGCTTGGCGCGCTTTTCCGATCCTCTCATGATGAGGCGGAAGAAGAGCGGGATAAAGAAGATGGCGATAAAGGTAGCGGCCAGCATGCCGCCGATGACCGGCCAGCCGAGGGCGTGACGGCTTGCCGCACCGGCCCCGCTGGAGGTGACCAAAGGCACACAGCCGAGGATGAAGGCGAGCGAGGTCATCACGATGGGACGGAAACGCAGGCGTGCCGCCTCCAGTGCCGACTCGATGAGGCTCATCCCCTCTTCGTGCTTCATCACCGCGAACTCCACGATCAGGATGGCGTTCTTGGCGGCAAGGCCGACCAGGGTCACCAGCCCGATCTGGAAGTAGACGTTGTTGGTCAGCCCCACCAGCCAGGTGGCGAGCAGGGCACCGAACAGGGCGAACGGTACGGCGGTGATCACCGCAAACGGCAGGCTCCAGCGTTCATACTGGGCAGCCAGAATCAGGAAGATCATCACGATACCGAAACCAAAGGCCATGCCTGCGCTGCCTGCGGCCGCTTTCTCCTGATAGGCGGAGCCGGTCCACTCCAGCTTGGCGTCGTTGCCAAGAGCCTCATTGGCGACCTCTTCCAGCGCGGCGATGGCCTGACCCGAGCTGTAGCCAGGGGCGGGCTGGGCCATGATCTTGGCGGCCTGGAAGATGTTGAAGCGTTCGACCAGTTCGGGGCCGGTGGCATCACGCACCGTCACCAGACTGCTGAGCGGGATCATCTCTCCCTTGTCGGAGCGGACATAGACGTTGCGGATGTCGCTCTTCTTGGCGCGATAGTCTGCCTCGGACTGCAACTGCACCCGGTAGGTACGGCCGAACTGGTTGAAGTCGTTGACATAGACCTGGCCGAAGGTGGCCTGCATGGTGTCGAATACCGCGTTGATGGGCAGCCCCAGCGCCTTGGCTTTTTCGCGATCCAGGTCGAGATAGACCTGCGGCACGTTGGCGCGGTAGGTGCTGGTGACGCTGGCAAACTCCGGGCGCGCCTTGGCCGCTTCGAGGAAGCGCTGCACTTCGCCGGAGAAGGCCTGTGCGTTGCCTGTGCCACGGTTCTGCAGATAGGCCTCAAGGCCACCTGTGGTGGACATCCCCTGAATGGGAGGCGGGTTGAAGGAGGCGACAAAGCCATCCGCCAGCCCCATCAGGCTCAAGCCCTGGAAGGTCTTGGCCAGCGAGAAGGAGTCCTGTCCTGTCCCCTGACGCTCGCTCCAGTCCTTCAGGGTAATGAAGGTCATGCCGCTGTTGCTGATGATGGCATTGGAGAGAATGTCAAAGCCCGAGAAGGTGATCACATCCTTCACATGGGGGTTGGCCATGGCGATCTTGTCGAACTGATCCGCCACCGCCTGGGTCCGGCTCATCGCGGCCGCATCCGGCAGCATGACGGCGGAGATGAGGTAGCCCTGATCTTCGTTCGGTACCAGTTCGCCCGGCACTTTCAGGAAGAGGCCGTAGATGGAGAGGATCAGCACGCCGATGATGGCAAAGGCGACCCCCACCCGACGGTTCAGGAAGGCCACACCGCGTACATAGCCGCGGGTCAGCTGGTCAAATTTTTCGTTGAACCAGACGAAGAAGCGGGCCGGTTTGTGGTGTCCCTCTTTCAGCAACACGGCACAGAGGGCCGGGGAGAGAGTCAGTGCCACCAGACCGGAGATGGCGACCGAGACCGCGACCGTGATGGCGAACTGCTTGTACATCACCCCTGTCATGCCGCCCATAAAGGCGACCGGCAGGAACACGGCGCAGAGCACCAGCACGATGGCGACCACCGGACCGGAGACCTCCTGCATGGCGAGGATGGCAGCCTCTTTGGCGGAGCACTTCTTCTCGCTCATGATCCGCTCGACGTTCTCGAGCACCACGATGGCGTCATCCACCACGATGCCGATGGCGAGCACCATGCCGAACAGGGTCAGCAGGTTGATGGAGAAGCCCAGCACCAGCATGCCGGCGAAAGTCCCGATGAGCGACACCGGCACCGCGATACAGGGGATCAGGGTGGCGCGGAAGTTCTGCAGGAACAGATAGACCACCACGAACACCAGTACGATCGCCTCGAACAGGGTGTGTACCACCTCTTCGATGGAGATCTTCACGAACTCGGTGGTGTCGTAGGGGATCTGGTACTCGATATCCTGCGGGAAGCGCTCCTTGAGTCGCTCCATGGTGGCGTGTACCGCATCGGCAACCGCGACGGCGTTGGCGCCCGGTTGCAGATAGGTGGCGATACCGATGGCCGGTTTGCCGTTGGCGCGGGCGACCAGATCATAATCCTTGCCCCCCAGCTCGACCCGGGCGACATCGCGGACCCGGATCTTGGAGCCATCGGGCATGGAGCGGACGATGATGTTCTGGAACTCCTTCACATCCTCAAGGCGCCCCTTGGTCTGCACCGTGTAGGTGAAGTCGATGGGGGCCGTGGTGGGTTGGGCACCGATCTTGCCCGCCGCGAACTGGGTATTCTGCTCGCGAATGGCGCCAATCACGTCGCTCGGGGTGAGCTCGAGCTGGGCCAGTCGATCCGGCCGTAGCCAGATACGCATCGCATAGTCGGTACCGCCAAACAGAGTGGTATCACCGATGCCGGGAATCCGCTTGAGCTCGTCGATGATGTTGAGCAGGGCGTAGTTCGACAGATAGGTGGTATCAAACGAGCCGTTCGGTGACTGGAGGGTGACCACCTGCAGGATGGAGGTCGATTTCTTCTTGACCGTCACCCCCTGCTTTTTCACCTCTTCCGGCAGCTGGGCCATGGCGGCCGAGACCCGGTTGTTGACGTTGATGGTGGCCTGATCCGGGTCGGTGCCGATCTCGAAGTAGACGTTGAGGTTCATCTGGCCGTTGGAGGCCGACCCCGATTGCATGTAGATCATCCGCTCGACGCCGTTGATCTGCTGCTCCAGCGGCGCAGCCACGGTCTGGGAGATCACCTCCGGGGTTGCGCCCGGATAAAACGCCGTGACCGAGACCACAGGCGGGGTGATCTGGGGATATTGCTCGATGGGGAGCGCCCGCATCGCCGCCAACCCGCCCAGCACGATAATGATCGAAATCACGCTGGCGAAGATGGGGCGTTCTATGAAGAACTTGGAAAACATACGGGCTCCTTACTTGGCCGCAGACTGGCTGACCACCTTGCCGGTGATCGCCTTCATCTCGTCGGCAGAGACAGGTTTCACCACAGCGCCGGGGCGAGCCTTCATCAAGCCTTCGACGATATAGCGCTCACCTGCCTGCAGGCCGCTCTCGATCAGCACGCCGGAGTCGACTGCCGCGCCCAGGGTCACCGGGCGGGGCACCACCTTGTTGTCGGCATCGACTACCATCACCATGCGGTCAGCCTGGGACTGGACGATGGCGCGCGGCGGCACCACGATGGCGTTTTTGCGCAGGCCCAGATCGATGGTCATGCGGACAAACTGGCCGGGCAGTAGTACGCCGTCCTTGTTGTCGAAGATGGCACGGGCACGGATGGTGCCGGTCTGGGGATCGACCCGGTTGTCGGAAAAGTTGAGCTTGCCCGCCTCCGGATAGAGGGAGCCATCGGCCAGACGAATATGGGTGCGCCAGGTGGTGGCATCCTTCGCCTCAATCACCCCTTTCTTTACCGAGTTTTCGAAGTTGAGGCGATCCTGCTCCGAGTAGGAGAAGTTGACGTAGAGCGGATCAAACTGGGTGATGGTTGTGAGCAGGCCGTTGTCGCCGCTGGTGGAGATAAGGCTCCCCTCGGACTGGGAGCTCTTGCTCGCCATGCCGTTGATGGGGGCGGTCACCTGGGTGTAGCTGAGGTTGAGCTCCGCCTCTTTCACCTTGGCCTGAGCGGCCTGATGGCTGGCGATGGCCGCTTCGTAGTTGGCGATGGTGTCGTCATAGTCCTTGCGACTGACCACCTGACGCTTGAAGAGGGGAATGATGCGATCCCGATCGGCACGGGCCTTGTTGAGACGGGCCTGCTCCTGAGCCAGGGTGCCCTTGGCCTGCTCCAGCGCCACCTTGTAGGGCTCAGGGTCAATCAGAAACAGCTCCTGACCGGCGGTAACCGGCTGGCCTTCCACATAAGTGCGCTTGAGAAGGATGCCACTGACCCGGGAGCGCACATCGATCTCGCGAAAACCGGCGGTTTCTCCCACCATCTCGGTGGTGAGCGGCACATCGGTCAGCTTGACCTCGGCGACCACCACAGGGACGGCGGGCATGGTCTGGGCCGTCTGGGTCGTCTCGCCGCCACAGGCGCTCAGACCACTGATCAGCGCCAGTGTCAGCAAGCTGCGTTTGTAAACCTCTCTTCCGGCATTGGGCACCTTCATCATCACACTCCTGTTGGATCGATTTCGGCTGCTGCGTTCAGCATGTTTCTCCATACACATCATTAACTTCATGATTAAAAAAACAACTTATTTATGATTGGAATGGGAGATGATAGGGCGGCAACCTTGAACACAACCTTCTCAAAGTGGCAATTAGGGTTGCCGATTGACGAAAAAAGTCTGACTTTTCCGATTTGGGCGGGGGGCTTCGGGGATGTTCATCCCGGGCCAGGGCTCTTCGCAACCGTATCACGCCAGCCACTCCTTGCTGCAAAAAATAAGGTGCCATAAGGCACCTTGTCTGGATGGGTTTTTTACGCCCTTTTATCGCGGGCAACCGCGAGCCGCTTCACAATTTACGAATTCGTTGTGGCTCATTGGTTAATCTTGCACCGTGTCAGGCGAAGCAGGCCCAGATGGGGGCGTGGTCGGAGGGTTTCTCGATGCCGCGCAGCTCGTAGTCGATACCAGTCTCGGTCACGCTGTCCTTGAGGGCGTCGGAGGCCATGATGAGGTCGATGCGCAGGCCGCGGTTCTCGTCAAAGCCCTTGGAGCGGTAGTCAAACCAGGAGAAACGCTCGCACTCGGTGGGATTGGCGGCGCGGAAGGTGTCGGTGAGGCCAAACCCTTTCAGTCGCTCCATCCATTCGCGCTCGATGGGCAGGAAGGAGCATTTGCCATCCCGCAGCCAGCGCTTGCGGTTCGCCTCGCCGATGCCGATGTCGAGATCGGTGGGGGAGATATTCATATCCCCGATCAGCACCAGCTGGTCGTCCGGGGTGTGGTTGGTCTCGAGGTAGTGCTGCAGATCCTCGTAAAACTTCTGCTTGGCCGGGAACTTGGTCTCGTGATCCTGGCTTTCACCCTGCGGGAAGTAGCCGTTCATCACCTTGATGAGGGAGCCGTCTTCGCGCTCGAAGGTGGCCATGATCATCCGGCGCTGGGCCTCTTCGTCATCGGTGGGGAAGCCTTTCTCCACCTTGACCGGCTTCTGCTTGCTCATGATGGCGACCCCGTAGTGGGCCTTCTGGCCGTGAAACTCCACGTGATAGCCCATGGCCTCCACATCGGCCAGCGGGAAGGCTTCATCGTGCACCTTGATCTCCTGCAGGCCGATCACATCGGGCTGGTGCTTGTCGATGATGGCTTGCAGCTGGTGCAGACGGGCGCGCAGGCCGTTGATATTGAAAGAGATGATCTTCATGTCCGGGATGCTCATGTCATTTTTATAAGTGGCTATTGGACTAGGAATCGGCGGTGGATGCAAGTTTGGCCGCGGGCCTGCGTCAGTGGCAGGCACCGCGGGGTGGGCAGAGGTGTCAGCGGGTCATCTTTTTGACGAATACCACCACAAACAGCGCCAGCGTAAAGCTGCCGGTGAAGGCTTCGAAGGCGGCAAAGATCCTGGAGAGCCCGACCGGAGTGAAGTCGCCGTACCCCAATGTGGTGAAGGTGACCACGCTGTAGTAGAGGCATTCGAGCAGGAAGATGGCATTTTGCTCGAGAGGGGCACCGGGCTGGTAGATGAGGTGCTCGCCCTGAAAATGCAGTCCGCAGAAGAAGTAAAAAATGCTGCAGATAAAGATGAGCAGCAACGAGAAGAGCACCACCCGCATCGGGGCCTCGCCATAGCCGCAGAAGAGATCGACCACCCAGGAGGTAAAACGCTGGGTCGACCAGAACGGCAGTTGCAGGCGGCGCATGGTGAGCTCCTGCTGGATATAGTTGCCGGACATGGTGAAGATCCCCTGTGCCTCGGAGGCTTTGCGCAGATCCCGGTAGGTCTCTTCCGCCTCCTTGAACCAGATGCGCGCCTGTTTGGGATCCCGTTCGCGGCGCCCCTTGCGATCCTGCATCACCCGTTTGCCGGTCTGCATGTTGTCGAGCCGGGTGTTGTGCCAGCGGATGCCGAGCAGGTTGACGTCATCGAGGGTAGCGCACTGGAGGTTGGCATCACTGAGATCGGCTTTCATCAGGCTGCCGCCCTTCATGCGCAGGCCGTAGAGGTGACCACCGCGCAGGTTGGCGCGATAGAGGTTGCACTGCTCCAGCAAAAATCCCTGATCGGACTCCTTGTTGACCAGATTGAGGCCCGCCAGATTGGCCCGTGACAGCTGCAGGCCGTGGCAGAGTCCGCCAGCGCGAACGTACTGTTCAAGCGCCTCGGCGCTGCGGGCTTCCTGATGGGTATGGTGGGGATCATGCCAGTGGCAGAGATCGTGCTCGCCAGCCTCTTCACTGCAGTGGCGGCCATCGGCCACCAGATAACGACACATCGCCATCTTCGTTTCCCTCGCATTGCCGAACTGGTTTCAGCATAGGCGGGGAAAAGGGGACGCGGCGGGGTCTTAGCTGAACTGGTTGAACTCCTGACGCAGCTTGCGAAAACGCTCCTGCTGGGCCGGGTTGAGGGGGATGCCGTCGAGCACGTCCAGGGTGTCTTTGCACTCGGCACCAAATTCCGGACTCTTGCGGTTTTTCTGCATCAGTTGCAGCAGCACCTGGATCTTGTTGAGAGCCGCACCGGTATTGGCGGGGGCGCGGCGCAGGGCCTCGCGAAAATGGCCGAGGGCCTGCTCCAGCTCGCCGCTCTGATAGGCCTTGATCCCCAGATCGTTGAGCTGCTGGTAGCGCTGACGCCGCTCCAGCACCGTCTTATCATCCCGGGTTGCCTGAATGCAGGTGGTGAGCAGCCGATCTTCGTCCTCCGCCAGCAGCCCTTGCAGGCTTTCGGCATATTCAAACTCGCCGAGCTGGTAGAGGGCGAGGATGGTCTCACCAAGCAGGGCGGGGGGCATGGTGGCCGGTTCATCGAGCCAGTTCTGATTGGCGCGATAGAGCATCTTCTTGCCCTTGAGCAGCTCCCCCAGCGCAATCTGCACCCGGGCCTGACAGATCTGCTCGAATACCGGGTAGTTGAACTCCGACATCATCAGCGAATCGCGGATGCGCGACAGGGCAGAATTGACCTGCTTTTGCAGGTTGGCGATGTGGTAGCTGTCGTTGCTGTTGAGGGCGTAGAGAGTCAGGGTCTGGATATAGGCCCCCAGATAATGGGGCGTGCGGTGAATGGAGTTGCGCGACAGGTCGATCAGCGACATCAGCACATCCTTGGCCTGGGCGTAGTCGTGGCGCTGCAGGCACACCTCCGCCAGCCGACGGGAGAGTTGCACCGACTGGGGGGAGATATCCACCGCCCGTCTGAGCTCCTGCTGCGCCTGCTCGTCATTGCCAAGGGCCAGCAGGGATTCTGCCAGCCAGAGGTGAGCCTCCACCATCAGCGGGGTATTTTTGAGGGTCGCCTGCAGATGGCTGACCGCCTCTTCGTGGAGCCCCAGGGTGTTGCACGCCTTGCCCAGCGTCAGGCGGGCCCAGCTGTTCTCCTGCCCAGCCAGCAGCTGGCGCATTAAAGAGCGAGCCTCCTGTGCCTGACCCAGCTTGAGGTGGGTATCGGCCTGCAGGCAGCGGCAGTAGTTGGCAAAACGGGGCACCGCATCGGCCCGCTCGGCACAGGCGGTAATGAGGGCTGCCAGATTGTCATCGGCCAGCGCGGTAAAGACGCTGGCCAGGACGTTGCGCCGGGCGAGGGCACGCTTCAAGCGAAACGAGAACTGCTCCTGGGAGAAGGGCTTCATCAGGTATTCGTCGGGCTCGGCTTCCAGCGCGCTCAGTACCATGGCGCGGGAGCTGTCGCCACTCACCATGATCACCACGCTCTGGGGCGGGATCAGATCTTTGTCACGCAGGCTCTCGAGCAGCTGGCGACCATTCTCGCCAACCCCGAGATCGTAATCGATGAGATAGATGTCGAAACTGCCCTTCTGGCAGCGGCGCCGCGCATCCTCGGCGGTATTGGAGTAGGTGATGTTGCTGATACCCAGATTGAGCAGCATCGCCTTCATCATCACCTGAAACGAGCGCTGCTCATTGACCATCAGAATGCGTTGTGGCTTGGCTGGGCTCTTTTTTTCTGGCTCTTGTTCAGGTGTCTGCATCTGTCTGGGTCGAGGCGCTACGGGCTGATGGGAGAAAGTGTGCCACCAAAGCGCCCGAAGAGGCAATTGGCCAAGTTGTCGATTGCGAACCATCTCCGTTTGTCCGCCTTTTGCCCGCGATGAGTGAAAGAGAAAGGCCCTGTTGCCAGGGCCTTGAACTCACCGTTTTTTCTCTGCCAGATAGGGAGCAAATTGCGGCGTGTACTCGGCCTTGAACCCCTGTTCGGTCTTGATGATGAGATAGACCGCCAGCTGGTGCTGTTTGGCAAAGGCCATCCCCGCTTCAGGCCCCATCACCATCAGGGCAGTATCGAGGGCGTCGGCCTCCAGCGCGGTCGGGGTGATGACGCTGGCGGAGACCAGCTTGTGGGTGACCGGCTGGCCGGTGGCGGGGTCGATGATATGGGAGTAACGCTGGCCATCCAGCTCGTAGTAGTTGCGATAGCTGCCCGCGGTGCTGAGCGCCATGCCGTTGGGGATGACGATATCGGAGAAGGCCCCCGGCTGATCGGAGGGTTCGACGATGGCCACTTTCCATGGCGAGCCCTTGCTGTTGTTGCCCTTGCTGCGCACCGCACCGGCCACTTCGATCAGGTAGTTGTGTACCCCCTTGCCCTCGAGCAGGGCGGCGATTTCATCCGATGCCGCCCCCTCGCCAAGAGTGGAGAGGTCGAGATAGAGATCCGGGATCGTTTTTTCGAGCAGGAAGTGATCCCCTTGCGGGGTCAGGGTCAGCTTGTCGATGCCCACCTTGTGGCGGGCGGCGGCGATGGCTGCCTCATCGGGCCGCTTGACCGGCCGTTTGTCCGGGCCAAAGCCCCATAGATTGACCAGAGGCCCCACGGTCACATCCAGCTTGCCGTCGGTCAGCTTACCGGCATCCATCCCCTGCTGGACTATGATGGCCATGGCGGGCGGGATGGCAAACGGGGTATTGGCGGGCCCCTGATTGAAACGGGAGATGAGCGAGCCCGGATCGTAGGTGGAGATCTCCTTGTTCATCCGGGCCAGCAGGCTCTCAACGTCGCTTTTGAGGGCGGGCTCCCCACCGGGGTAGCTATCGCTCAGGGTCACCACATAGTAGGTGCCCATGGTCTTGCCCTGAATACGGGTCTGGGCAGGCGGGGGGGGCTGGCAGCCGGCCAGCGCCAGCAGCAGGGTCAGCAGCAGGCCGCGCAGGGCCGCCACGGGGGTTATCGCAATCATCCGGCGCTCTCATCTGGAGAAGGTTCATATCGGGGCGCTAGCTTAGCCAAGGGGCGCCCGCCGGGCGAGCCTTGATAGGGCCAATCGGAGGGAAAAGGGCAGAAAAAATTAAACAGGTTTGAACCTGTGGCGGGAGCAGGCCGTATCGTCCATCCGTGAGGGAGATAGTGGCGAGTAGAGCACCGTCTGGTGACCTGGCCCGCAGCTTTGGCCAAAAGCCATAGCCGATTGAAGACAATTGAGTAAAATGAAGGTCGATTTAGACGGCATCTTTGCGAAGCGTTCACCGCATCCGCCAAGTCGTTGCCATCCATTGCCAATCAAAGGAGAAGATGATGAAAAAGGCGATTACCCTGCTGTTTCTGAGTACCCTGGCTGCCCCTGTGCTGGCGGATGAGTGTGCACTGGTCATCGAAGGCAATGATGCCATGCAGTACAACCTCAAAGAGATGAGCGTGCCGGCCACCTGCAAGGAGGTGACGGTCACCCTGAACCACACCGGCAAGCTGCCTGTGACCGCCATGGGTCACAACTGGGTGCTGGCCAGCACCGCCGACTATCAGACCGTGGCAACTGCCGGGATGAGCGCCGGGGCCGAGAACGGTTATCTGCCCAAGGATGATCCTCGTGTGCTGGCTCACACCAAGCTGATCGGCGGCGGCGAGAGCAGCAGCGTGACCTTCAAGACCGACGGTCTGGCGGGCAAGGATCTCACCTTCTTCTGCTCCTTCCCCGGCCACTTCGCCATGATGAAGGGCTCCTTCAAGGTCAACTAAGGTGCTGACCGGCACGAGCCGGTTGCCTCAATAGCAAAAGCCGGGATTTCCCGGCTTTTTCATCTCTGCTGTTTGTGTGTGGCGTGGCATGACTGCACACCGCCGACTTTTGCGCTATTTGGCCAGCAGGGTAAAGAAGGCGATGGCGGTCTTCTTCTGGCATTCGAAGTGAATGCTCTTTTCACCGGTCACCACCAGCGTCTCGTTGATGGCCACCTCTTTGCCCTGCACGGCCAGCTGGCCGCTCAGCAGGTGACAAAGGTAGGTCTTCTCTGGCTCGAGGGTAAGGGTCAGCGGAAAGGGGAGGTTCAGCACCCGCACGTTGGCGCTGATGCGATCCGGATGGTAGATAAGCCCCAGATCGGTCACCTCTTTTTTCAGCAACTCGCAGTGGGTCTCCTCATCGCCGCTAAAGTGCGCCGCCTCGAAGGTGGCGTAGGGGTGGCCGTTGAGCACAAAGCCTGCCCCGCTCACCGGCAGCAAAATGCGCTGATAGCCGGGAAAGGGGGAGAAGGGACCCGCGCTCTTGATGGGGGCCGAGCTCAGTCGATAGTCAAAGTCGAGTTTGGCAAGGCTGCTCCCCTTGGGGGAGATGAGGATCTGGCTGGTAGTGCCCTGCTGGTTTTTCCAGGGCATCTTCTGGTGGTCAGACTCTTTAATCAGGGTGATCACGGGCACTTCCTCACGATAAAAAACGCAGGGAGCCGGGGACATCAGCCCCGGCTCCCTGATAGAGATTGGCGATGGTAAAGGCGATCAGCCCTGACCATCCAGCGCAGCCAGCCGCGCTTCCATGGCGGCGAGACGGCTCTTGAGCTCGTTTACCTCCTGCTCCAGCTCGCTCAGACGGTCGGCGGCAGGGGAGGCATAGGCCGCGGCGGGGGCAGCATCCATCATCGCCTGAATATCCACTTCGCCGCTAAACAGGTGGGCGTAGCGGGATTCGCGCTTGCCCGGCTCGCGCGGCAGCTTGACCACGTAGGGGCCACGCTCGATGAGTTGGGTCAGTACCGCATCCACCTCGGTGACATCATCGAAGCTGCAGAGGCGGTTGGTGCGCGAGCGCAGCTCCCCCGGGGTTTGCGGGCCGCGCAGCAGCAGTTCGCAGACGATGCCGAGCTCCTGGGCACTGAATTTCAGCTCGCCAAATTCGGTGTTGCAGAATCTGTGCTGATAGCGGGGCACCCGGGCGTTGAAGCCTGCAGTGTTGACCACCAGCCGCTTGCGGATCAGCTCGTCCACCACGGCGCGGATATCGAGCTCGGAGAGCTCCAGCACCGGCTCGCGGTTGCTCTTCTGGTTGCAAGCGTTGACCAGTGCATTAAGGGAGAGGGGATATTGATCCGGGGTGCAGATCTCTTTTTCAATCAGACAGCCGATGACGCGGGCTTCCAGTGGGCCAAGTACTAACTCCATTTCCTACTCCCTTCCAAATCGAGACATCAAGAGCCCCTATCTTAGTCATGGTCCGCGCCGCGTCTAGCGTTGCGCGCCATTTTTGCGAGCTGATCAGGGCGTTGGCGAAAGGCTCGCCAACGCTACAGACCTCTGCTTTTTATCGCTGCCCCTGATAGAAGCGCGCCTTATTGGCATACATGGCGTCGTCAGCCACCCGGCTCAGCTCCGCCAGCGGGGTCTGGTCGCTGCTGCTCCAGCCGATGGCAAAACGCAGCGGGAAGCTGTGCTCCCCATGCTGCACGATGGCGTGCTGCTGGCTTGCCTCCAACCTGCCTGCCAGCTGCTGGCTGGCGAGGTGATCCGCCTCCGCCAGCAGAACGAACTCGTCGCCGCCGATGCGGAAAATCTTCTCATCCTGACGGCACAGCGTGCGCAGCTGGCGAGCCATCTGGATCAGCAGGGCGTCGCCTGCCTCGTGCCCATACTGGTCATTGGTACGCTTGAGGCCGTTGAGGTCGAGCATGAAGAGGGCGAGGTGACGCTCGGGATGGCGTGCCAGCACCGCCTGATAGTGATGGAAGGTCTCTTCGAACGCCTGTCGGTTGGGCAGCCCGGTGAGGTTGTCGGTGCGGGCGACCCGCGCCAGCTCGTCGGTGAAGAGGCGCCCCTCGATGCCCACCGCCAACTGCTTGGCAAACAGCCGCAAGATGGCCCTGTCTTCGGACTCCAGCCCTTCGGCGCTCACCATCAGATAACCAAACAGCACGCCACTTTGGCTACCGGGTAGAGTCATGATCTTCCAGAGAGCGTCATCCCACTGGCATTCGGAGTGTTTAACCTCCTCATCCATCAGTTGAGCCAGTTTCTCCTGCAAGGCATCCCGCAAGGGGAGATCGACCCCCTGGGTCAGGGAGTAGTGGGGCTGCCCGTCTCGGCGGATCACCAGTCCCCAGCGGTGGCCGGGATAGAGCTGCGAGAGCTGCAGCAGGGCGGAGCTGGCCAGCTCGGCAATATCGATATCCAGCTGCTGATGCAGACCGAACTGCAACCAGGATTGCAGGATATGGCGGCTGCGCTCCTCCCGGCTCAGGGCCGAGCGCAGGGCGGTCGTTTGCGAGGCGACCTCTTGCTCCAGTTCGTCGTTGAAGTCGAGCAGCCGCTGGTTGAAGGCCTCTTTCTCGCTATTGGCCTGCTGCAGCTGTTCATTTTGCTGATAGAGCGCCCGCACCTGATCCGAGATGGTGCTGGCCATCTCCTGCAGCAACTGGCGCACCTCGTCGTACTCCACAAAGCGCAGCGGCGCCTGCCGTTGCTGGTAATTGCCCTTGCCATAGCTGCGCACCAGCGCGGCCAGCGAGCGCAGCGGTCGGGTGAGCCAGCGGGTGAGCCAGACGCAGCCGATGGCTACCAGCAGCAACATGACGGCGATGCTGACGGTCAGCAGCTGTTGGGATTTGTTGAGCTCGCTGACCCTGTCATTGCTGTAACTGTAGAGGGTGATGGTGGGGGTGATCTCCTGCTCCAGCTGGGGCCAGCCAATGGCCAGGGGCTGCGCCATCTTGCTTGGCTCCCTGTCATCCATGGCGTTGGCGCTCTGGTGAGCCCCTTCGTAAAGACGGTTCTCGCCCTGGGAGATCACCAGATATTCGCTCCCCTTGAGATAGGGCTCCAGCAACTGGGCCATCTGTCGCCAGGGGAGGATGGCCATCACAAAGCCGGAAGGGGTCTGCATCACCCCTGCTCGCTGGTGGTTGCGATAGATGGGGGCTACCAGCGCCAGCCCGCCGCTGCGGTTTTGCTCCATGTCGTCGACCAGCAAGGGATCATCGACGGGCAGCAGCAGATGCTTGCCCTGTTTCGCCTCGCGGGTCTTGCCCCAGGCCATTAGCTGCGGCATCAGGTCGCTGGACTCGAGGTGGGAGGCCTGGCCATTGATGTACTCCACCACCAACCCCTTGTCATCGATGAGGTAGGCCGAGGTGATCAGGCTGTTGGATTTGACAAAGGTGGCCAGCGCCAGCCGGGCATGGCTGGAGAAGAGGAAGTTGTCGAGGGCCTGATGGAGTACCCGATCCTGGCTGAGCTGATTGAGCTGGGTGCCGATCAGCTCGCTGCGAAAGCGGGCCTCGCGGGTCATGCTGGTGAGGGCTCGCTCCAGCTGCGACTGCTCGCTCTGGGCGATGATCTGGTGCTGGCGGATCAGCAGCACAGTGCTGGCCAGCAGCGCCGGCAGCAGGGCGACGGTGAACAGGATGATGATGAGGGTCGGTCCAAGCCGAAAGGTGCGATGTTTCATGGTGCTTTGACCTGCCGGTACTGCTGATCGGCCAGCTGCTGCATATAGCGGGCGGTGTCGGCGGCACTGATCCCCTCTTTAAAGCGCTCGAACCCTTTCTCCATCGCTTGCCAGGCGATGGACATGGCGCTGTCGGAGGGCATGGGGGTACTGAGGGTGAACTGTTCCAGCAGCACTTTTTCCTGAGGCGTGGGACGGCGGCTGATGGCGGTAAAAGCCTGCTGATTGACCGGCAGCAGCGCTCCCTGATGATAGATGAACTGCTGAATATCCTGACGCTGGATAAAGGCCATCAGTGCCTTGATGACGGGTTGCCGATCCTCATCATCCATCGCCCAGCGGGAGGCTCCCATCACGTAGGCGCCGCTCATGGAGTGCATGGGATGGCTTTGCCAGCGGGGCAGCAGGGCAACGCCCAGCTTATCCCCCATGTTCTTCACCAGATCGTTGAAGGCCCAGTCCCCATTGATGAGGTAGGCGCTCTTGCCCTCATTGAAGCGGGCGAGGGCGGTATCATAGTCACACTCGGGATCGACCCACTGTTCGCTGGCGACGGTGCGATAGGCCTCCAGCGCCTGCACCATGGCCGGGCTGTCGAGGGTGATGCGCCCTTCGGTTACCGGCGAGCCACCAAAGGTGTGTAAAAAGGCGGCGAAGTAGTACATGTCGTGATAGGGCCAGCTGACGGGGCAGACCCCCTTGGTCTTGAGGGCCGGGGTGATAGCAGTCAGTTGCTGCCATTGGGTCACCGGAGTCGAGACCAGCGCCTTGTTGTAAAACAGCATCAGATGGTTGCCCTGCATCATGGGCATGCCCCAGCGTTGCCGATCCAGGGTGACATAACGCAAGGCGCTGGCCATCAGCGCGGGGGAAAACCACTCGGCCGGTAGGGGAGCGAGGGTCATCTGGCGATAGAGGCCGATAAAATCGGAGGGGATCAGCATCAGATCGGGCAGCCCCCTGGCCTGAGCTGCCAGCAGGAGATCCGCCTTGATCTTGCCCGGCTCAATCTGGGTGACGCGCACTCTGTGGTTCCCCTCCTGATTGAAGCGGGCGATCACCTCGTCGATCACGTAACCGGCTTGCTGGGAGTGCCACAGCTCCAGTTCAGGCTCCTGAGCCTGCAGGGGGTGGCTCAATGCGAACAGGCAAAGCAGCAAGAGATGATAAAAAGATCGTTTTCTGCTCATGTTATCATCACCGTTATTCCCTGAATTCCAAGGGAAAAATGTAACAAACTACCGGCAAGATCGGTAGGCTCGGGTGTCAACTAATTGACTGAAACAACAAAAAGCCCGGCGCGTGGGCCGGGCTGGGGGATAAATTGCTTATCCGCATATTCTTCGAGGCATCTATTGTGGATGTTGTTTGAGGATGTCGTATATCTCCTCTTTCAGTTTGAGTTTCTGTTTTTTCAGATCTCTCACCTCGGCGCTATAGTCGCTGGCGTGATGCTTTTCCAACTTTCTAATCTCCGCATCCAGGTCGTTGTGCAAGTCAAACTTCTTCTGGAAATGGACATCACTGCTCTTCAGTTTCGAGATGAGTTCTCTGTACTCTGGGAACATGTAATGGAGCCTCCTTGGTTTCGTTTGATTGTGCCTGTAAGACCAAAGCTACCCCTTAGTGCCGGGGATAAATGTGATCCTGATCGGATTTGGGGGCAATGATTTGGAGTATTCGACGGGATATTTATAACTTGTTGAATCAAAACAAGATAAGTGATTTGTCAATCTGAATGGTGAGCCAAACTGTGCGACAAGTCACAACAGGGTCAGTGTTGGCGTGAGGGTGCAGGATCAAAAAAGGGGCCGAGTGGCCCCTTTTTATGGATGCAGGCAACGTTACTCTTTCTCTTCGTCCGCCTGCTCTTTTTTCTTTTTCTTCTCGGGCAGCGGCTTGCCGTCGCGATGGATCACCTTGCCCGCCTCAAAGCCAATCTGGGCGGCCAGCTCCTCCAGATCCGCCGACTTGGCCTGATCCCCGATGGCGTAGCGATAGTTGGCGATGGAGAGTTTGTCAGCCACCGGCGTGCCCGGGACGATAGGCTCGCGCCAGCCCTGGCCGATGTGGGCCACCAGGGTGCCGTTCATCAACAGCTCGCCGACGATCTCCTGGGTCGGATTGCCCTTGCCGTAGGTGAGACCCTGCGGGTGCTTCTTGCCGACCAGCGGCTCGTTGCTGGCGGGGATCAGCTTGGTGCGGATCAGCCACTTGGGCTTTTTGGTGTTGCCCACCGCCTTGCCGGTCTGGTACTCGTTGATCTTGATGGTCTTGATCATCTGGGCCATGAAGTCCTTGGTCAGCGCCTTCTGGGCGTCGCTGGTTTCATCGATGGCGATGGGGGCCACATACCAGGTCTGGGTGGCTTGAGCCTTGGGAGCGGCAGGGGCAGTTTGCGCCATGGCCAGGGGGCTGAGCAGGATGGCAGCCAGCAAGAGTCCTATCTTCTTCATTGTGATTCCGCTTTTGTTTCAACAAGAATTTTGTTTTGCCAGCGACGACTGCGCCAGCGCCAGAACATGGCCAGACCGCGCACCCACTCGTCGCAGGCCAGCGCCAGCCAGATACCGACCAGTCCATAACCCTGCATGATACCGAGGAAATAGGAGAGTGGCACGGCAATTCCCCACATGGAGAGCAACGCCATGTAGAGGGGGAAACGGGCATCCCCGGTAGCCCGCAGGGCGTTGATCACCACCAGATTGAAGGTGCGGCCGGGTTCGAGGATAAGGCTGATAAGAAACAGTTGCGCCACTTGGGTGATGATGTCGGCATCATCGGTAAAGAGGCTGATGATGGTGCGGCCATTGAGTGCCGCCGCCACGGCGATGACGCAGGTGACTGCCAGCCCCAGCTTGAGGCTCTTGAGCAGCTGCTGATAGGCGCGATCGAACTGCCTGGCCCCCGCCAGATGGCCGATGATGATCTCGTTGCCAAGGCCGATGGAGAGGCCAAACAGCAGGATAAACAGGCAGATCTGGAAGAAGTAGGATTGGGTCGCCAGCGCCTTGTCCCCCAGCAGTCCGACAAAGGCTGTCACCACCATAAACTGCAGCATCCAGGAGAGGTTCTCCCCTGCCGCCGGCAGGCCGATATGGAGTACCTTGCCGAGCATCTCCCGGCTGGGGTGGACGATATTGCGCATCACCAGTCGAATGCCGGTCTTGCGGGCCACCAGCCACACCAGCAGCACCACGCCGATCAGGCGGCCCGCGACCGTGCTGATCGCGACACCGGCGACCCCCAGCTGGGGCAAGCCGAACCAGCCGTAGAGCAGCAGCAGGTTGCCGACGAAGGTGATGAGGTTGACGATGAGGGTCACATACATCGCCTGACGGGTGTGGCCGTGAGCGCGCAGGGTGGCCGCCAGACAGAGGGCTGCCGCTTCCGGTAACAGGCAGAGACCGATGATCTGCAAGTAAAGCGTCCCGTCGCTCATCAGGTTGGCGGGCAGGTTCATCAGCGCCAGCATGGTGCTTGCCCCCGCCATCACGCCAATGGCCGCTACCAGACCGATCAGCAGGTTGAAGCCGATGGCGGTATGGATCACCACCCGACTCTTCTCCCGATCGCCGGCCCCCAGATACTGGGTGATCACCACGCTGGTACCGATACTGACGAAGCTGAACAATGTGATGGCGAGATCGAACACCTGATTGCCGACCGCCAGCGCGGCCACTCCCTGATAGGAGACGTGACCCACCATGAAGGTATTGAGGGCGCCGGTCAGAAAGTGCAGGGCGAGATCGATAAAGAGCGGCCAGGTCAGCGCAAATAGCGTGCCCGGGCCTGCATGGGATTGAGATTGCATGGCATGTCCAACAGCTGGGAGTGCACGGGGGAGTGCCCTCTGGGGGCGCATTTAACACCAAGGCCCTGGCCGGTGCAATCCTTGTGCAGGATTGCACCGGCCAGGGGAGCAGGCCAAGGTGTCAGGCAGGCGTGGCGCCCGCCTCCTGTTCGCTTGGCAAGGTGAGGCGAGCCGAGTCGGGCAGGGCATCATCCTGCGGCCAGTTGGAGCGGATGGCATCTGTGGTGCTCTCCACCACCGCATCATCCTTGAACACCGGCTCGCGGTAGCAGCGGGTCAGGCGCAGCGCCTGATACATGTCGGGGCAGAGGATGATCCCCTCATCGCCCACCCGCACACCCGCCTGCTTTAGCCAGTGAGTCATCTGGCCGTGGCGACCCGCCATCACCATATGGATGCCGCGCCGTTTCAGCTCTTTGTGCAGCTCTCCCACCATGCTCATCACGCTGATGTCCTGATGGGTGAAGCAGGCGACCGCATCGATCACCAGACACTTGGGGGCTCGGGGATCCTGCACCAGCAGGGCCAGCACCCGGCGCTTGAAATAGGGGGCATTGAAGTAGGTGAGCGGCGAGTTGAAGCGATAGACCAGAATACCCGGGATCGCCTTGGCCTGTTCGTTGTCCCCCAGGGTACGCACCACCCCCTCGTCATCCATGCCGAGCAGCTGGTCGGTGGGGCGCATCACATTGCGCAGGAACTGGAACAGCCCCAGCAACACGGCGAGGGTGATCCCGGGGATCACTCCCATGGTGAGCACGCTGATAAAGGTGACCAGCGCCAGCCAGAAGGCGGAGCGATCGGAGTTACGCAGCGCCCACAGTCCGCGAAAGTCGGTGAGCGAGAGGGATGCCATTACCAGCACCACCCCGAGGGCGGCGGTCGGGATGTATTTGAGCGGCGCCGTCAGATAGAAGGTGATGAGGGCGATCACCGCCGCAGCGATGATGGAGACCAGCTGGCTCTTGCCGCCGTTGGCGTCGTTGACCGCGGTGCGTGAATCCGCGCCGCTGATGGCAAAGCCTTGCGAGACCGCCGAGGCGAGGTTGGCCATACCGAGCGCCCGAAACTCCTTGTCCGCGTCTATCTCATAACCGTTTTTGGCGGCAAAGCTGCGGGCGGTCAGCATCATGGAGACGAAGCTCACCATGGCGAGGTTAAGGGCAGGCAGCACCAGCTCCCGCATCAGACCGGGGGGAAATTCCGGCATCTGGAACGCGGGCAGGCCGGAGCCCACCGTCCCCAGGGTGGCGATATCAAACTGGCCGAGATTAAAGCCCCACACCAGCGCAGCGGTCACCACCATGGCCACCATGGAGGAGGGCCATGCCGGTTTGTAGCGCTTGGCCAGCAGCAGGGTGAGCAGGGCTACCAGACTCATGGCCAGGGTAGGCAGATGGGTCTGGGTGATATAGGTGGCCCCGCTGGCGATCCGCTCGATGAGGTAACGTTCGCTGAAAGTGAAGCCGAAGATCTTGGAGAGCTGGCCCACCATGATGGTGATGGCCACACCATTGAGCAGCCCCATCAGGATCGGGCGGGAGAGAAAGTCCGCCAGCACTCCCAGCTTGAAGCGGCTGGCAATCAGGCACCAGAAGCCGGTCATGGCGGTCATGGTCATTACCAGTTGCCAGTGACGGGTGGGGTCGCCTGCGGCCAGCGGCGTCACCACGGCGGCGATGACCGCACAGGTGGCGGCATCGGGGCCGACAATCAGCTGTCGGGAGGTGCCAAACAGGGCATAGACCAGCATGGGCAGGATGCAGGAGTAGAGGCCGACGATGGCGCCGACCCCGGCGAGTTCTGCATAGGCGATGGCGACGGGCAGTGCCACGGCCGCCACCGAGAGTCCGGCGCGAAGATCTGGCATCAACCAGGCGCGCTGGTAATGCAGCAGGGCGGCGAGGCCCGGTAGCCAGCGTTCGAGAGAGAAGAAGTCGCGCATTATTTAACCCATTGAGTTACAACCAGCTTTTCCCCTAGTGTGCCCAAGGTTATCGAAAGATTGCAATCAGGTTATGGCCAGTTTACCTGAAGGTCAGGCCAGATAGCCTGCCAGCGTTTCTCCTTGATGCGCTGGGTAAAAATCTGTTTGTCCTGGCGACATTTGGGGTTGGCACTCACTTGCAGCGACCAGTTGATGGCAAAGCCGTAGGGGGCGAGCCACTCGAACTCGCCATCCTGATTCAGGCGTACGCCGATGCAGGTGGGCACTTCGACCCAGTGGCTGAGCGCCTCAAGGCTGCTGGCAAACGGCGTTACCAGCTGCCGCGTGTGCATGCGGGCCTGATTGCGCACTTCCCACTGCTGGTCGGGTAGGCGTTTGGCGAGCCAAGCTTCGTGCTCCGCTTCGGCCAGCCCTTGCGGATCGGTTTTGTCGAGATAGATAAGGTCGATATCGTTGAGCGGGGTGGGCTCCGCCTTGTGGTGAAGGTGATCCCAGATGAGGTTGCGGATAAAGCCTGCTCCCAGCGCCCAGTCGGGCAGATTGAGCTCGGCAGCGGCTTGCAGGCAGGCCATCCGCTGCGGATCGGCCCGCAGCAGTGCTTCGGTTTTGGCTTGGAAGGCGTGTTCTTGCTTGGGATCTAATGGCTCAACTATTGGCATTTCGGCGTAACCAGACGTCAATGTAACTGCAGCTGGGCACTATAGTGAGCCCCTCTGCCTGAGTCCAGTTGAAGAGGGCGCGGGCCAGCTGATCGGCAATCCCCTGCACCCGCAACTCGGGCGGTACAAAGGTGCTGTAGGCATCTATGGTCTTGGCATCGAGGCGCCGGTAGCGCAATCTCGACTCCTTCCCCTCCACCATACAGATGAATTGCTGCTGGTTGGCCTGATGAATGATGTCGCTCATGGTGGGCACCTCTGGCATGAAGATGGCTGTCTGCACAATAACTGTTAGCCAAGGTATAGAACAGATAACGGCAGCATGGGGTCAATATCCTTCCCCGATGTCTCCTCTCTGCGTCATATCGGGATCCTGCTCAAAAGATACCCGGCACTCTGCCGGGTATCTTTTGTCTGCGTGATTCAGGCCCAGGCCCGCTCCAGCAGGGTGAGTAACTGCTCACGGTCGGCATCCTTGCGATTGAACAGCAGGGCACCGTCGTTGATCGCCAGATCGCGGATCTCGGTCAGTAGCGAGCGATCGCTTACCCCTGCCTCGCTCATGGTGCGCGGCAGCTTGACTGCTTGCCACAAGGTGTCGCGCAGGGTGCGAATGGCTGTGATGGTCGCCTCCGCCCGCTGATGGGCCGGGGTGGCAGCAAAGCGCTCTGCCCCCACCAGCGGCAACAGCAGGCGCGCCAGCTCGTTATCCACCTCGGGGCGGTTGTAGTCGAGCACGGTGGGCAAAAAGAGGTTCATGCACAGCCCGTGGGGCAGATGGCAGCGGGCTCCCAGACTGTGACCGAGGGCGTGCACCAGCCCCACCATGGAGTTGGAGAATGCCATGCCAGCCAGCGTGGAGCCTTCCGCCAGTTGCAGCCGCAGCTGCTTGTTTTGCGGGTAGTGGATGATTTGCGGCAGGGCACTGGCGATCTTCTCCACCGCCATCAGGGCCAGTGCATCGCTCACCGGGTTCTTGGCGGTACCGATAAAGGCCTCGATGGCGTGGGTCATAGCGTCCATGGCAGTGGCGGCGGTGATATTGAGGGGCAGCCCCTGGGTCAGGCGCGGGTCGAGCACCGCCAGTTGGGGCAGCAGGAAGGGGGAGGTGAAGGGCACCTTGCGCCCGCTCGCCTCATCCTTGATCACTGCAACCAATGTTACTTCTGATCCTGTGCCCGCCGTGGTCGGCACCACCGCCAGCGGCTTGAGGGGACGGGTCAGGCAACCGGCGCCCGAGTAGTCGAGCAGATGATCCCCCCCCATGGAAGTGAGAATGTTGACTGCCTTGGCGGTGTCGATGACCGAGCCGCCCCCCAGCGCCACCAGACTGTCGCAGTCGAGCTCGCGATAGCGTTTGGCGATCCGCTCCACCACGGCAGTGGAAGAGTCGGCCGGGATCTCGTCCCAGATGGCGGCGACCGGCAGCTCTCCTTCGGCCAGCACATTGGCCAGCAGGGTGGCAAGGCCGGTGGCATTGACCCCCTTGTCGGTCAGCAGCAGCGGGCGATGGGCACCCAGGCTGGCCAGCTCGCTGGCCAGCTGCTCCAGCGCCTGTTCACCGGCCAGCAGTTTGACCGGGCAGAAAAAATCGTAATAGCGGCTCATTTCAAGGCTCCTTGCGCGTTAGCCGGTCACCAGACCCAGATAGATGTTGCAGGCCCGGCCAAGCTTGTTGGTCGGGGCGGGATAGTGGCGCAGCAGCGGCCGCGCGATAAAGGCGGGCAGGATCAGGGACTGCAACTGCTCAAGTCCCCGCACCAGATGCATGGCAACGGTCAGATCCCCCTCCACCAGCAGCCGGTTTTCGCCAAATGCCTGATTGACCCCGAGCCGAAAGCTCAGGGCGCGAAAGGCGATATTGGGGTGCTTGAAGCGCACCCGCAGCGGATGGATGGTGGCATGGGGGGCGACTGGCGCGCTGGGATACCAGCGCCCACCCTGCTTGTGCATGTTCATGGCGTAGCCTATGCCGCCCACTTCGAGGCGAATAGCCAACCCGTCCGGCAACGGCGCCAATTCACGGCGTACTGCCTCGTCGGTGCGGGCGGCGCGGCAGAGGGTACGACCCACCACCCAGAGCAGAGTGGTGATCCAGAGGCGGCGGCCAAGGGCTGCCGCAGATTCAAACGTCCATGTTGGTATGGAAAGGCGCATGAGGATTGGCTCCTGAGATGGCTGACCAGAAGAGGGCGAACGCACTGGCTTGCCAGTAGTCGTCCTGTCCCAGCTCCGGTTGATCGACAAACAGTGATGCGCAGGCGAGGAACTGGCCCTGACACACCTCCAGCAACAGTGGCGCGGGGGCCTGCATCAGCTCGCCGCTGGCCTGCCCCTTTGCCAGCAGGGCAGGCAGAAAGCGCAGGGCATCGTTCAGGATCTGGCTGCGGGCCGGTCTGGCCAGCAGCGGAGAGTGAAAGAAGCCGAGCACAAATTTGAGCTCATTGGGGTTAGCCTGCATCCACTCCATCGCCAGCTGCCAGTAGTGGCGGGTCTGGTCGTACAGCGGCAGGGTGGGATCTGCTTCATGGATGGCGCTCCCCATCCGGGTTTTCACATCCTGATAGAGGGCGAGGATCAGCGCCTCCTTGCTCGGAAAGTGGTGGAACAGAGTGCCGTTGGCCACCCCGGCCGCCTTGGCGATTCGAGCGGTGGCGGCCCCCTGCAGGCCATCTTCGGCGCAGAGGGCGAGGGCGGCATCCAGGATCTGGCGGCGCTTGTCGGTCATGGTTTGTGGCTGCGGGATAGCCTGGTTCATGGTCATCTCCATCAGCGCAGGAAGAAGGCCATCATCAGCTTCTGGATCCAGCTGTGGTAGGGCGGATGGATCAGGGAGCCGGTGGTGAACTTGCCGCGGGTCAGCACGGTTTTCGCCTTGGAGAAGGTAAGAAACCCCTCGTGGCCGTGGTAGTGGCCCATGCCGGAGGCGCCGATGCCGCCAAACGGCACATCGTCGGCCGCTACCTGAAACAGGCTCTCGTTGATCGCCATGCCGCCGGAGTGGGTCTCCCGGGTCACTCGCGCCTGCAACTCGGGATCGAAGCTCATCAGATAGAGGGCCAGCGGGCGGGGCCGCTCGGCCACATAGGCGAGTGCCTCCTCCAGGGTGTCGTAGGGAATGAGCGGCAGCAGCGGGCCAAAGATCTCCTGCTGCATCACCTGACATTGACCCGGCACCCCGGTCAGCAGGTGGGGCACCAGCAGGCGACGCTGGTCGTCGCGGGCCGGGTTGCCACAGGGGTGGAGCTGGGCACCCGCCTGCTCGGCTTCATCGAGCCAGCTGACGAGACGTTGATACTGGCGGCCGTTGATGATGGCGCCGTAGTCGGCGCTATTGAGCCCCTGCGGGTAGAGCTTGCTGAAGTGGCGGCGATAGGCGGCGATAAAGTTATCCACCTCGCTGCGGGGCAGCAGCACATAGTCGGGTGCGACGCAGATCTGCCCGGCGTTGAGGCTCTTGCCGAAGATCATCCGCTCGACCGCGGTGGCGACCGGCATGTCGGGGGCGATGAGACAGGGGCTCTTGCCACCCAGCTCAAGGGTGAGGGGGGTGAGCTGGGGCGCGGCGGCGGCCATCACCAGCTTGCCCACCATGGTTGAGCCGGTAAACAGCAGGTGATCGAACGGCAGCGAGCTGAACGCCGCCGCCATCTGGGCATCCCCTTCGATGATGGCGATCTCGTTTTCGTCAAACATGCTGGTGAGCATGGTGCGCAGCACGGCGTTGGTATGAGGGGTGAACTCGGAGAGTTTCAGCATCGCCCGGTTGCCCGCCGCGATGGCGGTGATGAGGGGGCCAAGGCTCAGCATCACCGGAAAGTTCCACGGCACGATAATGCCGACCACCCCGAGCGGCTGGAAGTGCACCTCTACTTTGGCGGGAGCCAGCAGCAGGCCGGTGTGACGGCGGTGGGGCTGCATCCAGCGCTTGAGCCGCTTCTGGGTGTAGTTGATCTGCATGATGCAGGGCAGCACATCGGCGATCAGGCTGTCGTAGTGGCTGCGCTGGCCATAATCTGCCGCCAGCGCCTTGCACAGCTGCCCCTTGTGGGCGAGCAACGCCTGCTTGAGTTTGGTCAGCTGCGCCCGGCGCTCGGCCAGGGTTGGCATGGGGTGAGCCAGACTCGCCCGCTTGAGCCGTGCCAACTGATCCGGCAGGGACAATTTGATGGCGAGGATATCCTCAGGAGTGTGTTGAAGCTGCGCCGCACCCATGTTGTTCTCCGCATGAAAAGTGACCGACTGATTAGTCGGTCTAAATCTAGCTGTTTGTTACCGGAATGTAAAGCTGGCAAGCTGTCTGCCGTTCACCACGAGCCAGACGCAAGAGAGAACTGTGTGTCTCCCCACACTTTTGTGGTTTGCTCGTTGGTGACTTATCTAATAAGGGGTAGTTTTTGGCTATTAACCTACACGGAGAGAGCACTATGACCAGGGAACTGAACAGCTTGTTGGCCCGGCTTGAAGATGTGGTTGAGCGGATGCCGGATTGCTTCAACACCTACGAATTCGCCCAGAAGCTGGCATTGCAATATCAGCCGGAGTTCTTTGCCGCGGGCCACTCTCTGGCCGAGCACGAGGGCAAGGTACTGCGGGTGCTGCACCAGAAGATCGCCGAGGCGCTGGCAGGCAGCGAGATGGTGATTGAAGGGGCTCTGCTCCCCTGCGTCACCCCCTGGGGGGAGAAGGCGACCTCACCGCGCTGGCATCGCAAGCACTGAGGGGCGTAGTCAGGCAGATCACTGCCAGATAGCAGATAACGAACAACGATAAAGGGCGCAGCGCTGGCAACAGGGCCGCGCCGTTTTTTGTGCAGATTGTCGCCAGCCGCGCCCCCGCTGCCGGGAGCAAAGGCCCACTCTGTGATCCCATGCCGGGATACGAGACCGTCAGCCGGGTAGACTCTCCCTTTTGTCGCAGGGTTTGTCACCGTAGGAATTTCTCATGACCCATAAAATCATTCTGGATACCGACCCGGGTATCGACGATGCCATGGCCATCCTGTTTGCCGAGGCCCACCCTGCCATTGAGCTGCTCGCCATCACCACTGTTTTTGGTAACGCCACCATCGACAATGGCACCCGCAACGCCCTCTGGCTCAAACAGAAGTACGGCATGAAGGCGGATGTGGCCAAAGGCGCGGCTGCCCCGCTGCTGCGCGAGCCGGTTGGCCCCACCACCATAGTCCACGGCCCGAGCGGCTTTGGCGACATGGAGGCGGGGGAGGTGACTATCGCTCCGGATCCTCGCCCCGCCTGGCAATATATTGTCGAGGCGGTGAAAGCCGCGCCGGGGGAGATCACCCTCGTCACTATCGGCCCGCTCACCAATCTGGCGCTGGCGCTACAACAGGCGCCCGAGATTGTCTCGCTGGTGAAACAGGTGGTGGTGATGGGGGGCGCCTTTGGCGTCAACGGCCATCGCGGCAACGTGACCCCCTATGCCGAGGCCAATATTCACGACGATCCCGATGCCGCCGACCGGGTCTTTACCGCCGATTGGCCTGTGGTGATCATCGGGCTGGATGTGACCCAGCAGAGCTTCTTCAGCAGCGCCTATCTGGATGAGCTCAGGGACAAGGCGGGGGAGCCGGGCCGCTTCCTGTGGGATGTGAGCCGCTTCTACCTGCGCTTCTACTCCGAGAAGCTGGGGCTCTCCGGTTGCCACGTTCACGACCCGTCCGCCATCGCCTATGTGATTGATCCGACCCTCTTTACCCTGCGCGAGGGGCCGGTGCGGGTGATCACCAGCGGCCCGGCCATCGGCCACACCCTGCAAAAGTTCGATGGCAAACGCCACACCCACGATGACTGGGCAGCCTATCGTCCGCAGCAGGTCGGGGTGGCGGTGCGCGATGAAGCCTTGCTGGCACTCTATCGCGAGACGCTGGTGGGTTGGGGCAAGGATTGCTGAGCAAAGGGGCGCTATTGCGCTGAGGCGGGGGCTGTGATCGGCGCCAAACAATCGGAGCGCACGGCCGCTTATACTGCCTGATATCAAGAGCTTGGGAGGGATGAAGATGGCCTGGATTTCCTTGATAGTGGCGATTGCGCTGATCTGGTGGTTGATGAAGCTGGGGCGTGGCGCCCTGTTCGAGATCCGTCTTGCCCCCGGCAAGGTAGTGGTCAAGCAGGGCAAGGTGTCACCCGCCTTTATTGAGCATGCCAAGCAGATCCTGCGCCACGACACGGTGCGCGGTCGCATTGTGGGGCAGCGTGATGGCGATGGCGTGAAGCTGATCTTCTCCCGCTCCATCCCCGAACCGGTGGCCCAGCGGTTTCGCAATATCTTCCCCTATGGCGATTACCGCCAGCCAACGGCGCCACTGCCGGGGCCAAAATCCCGCAAGGGATAAGCACCGGAACCTGGTTCATCAATAGCAAACGGGCCTCCAGTGGAGGCCCGTTTTCTTATGGCACTTGGTCAAGAGAGAGCTGACAGCCCTTACTCCTTGCCGTGCAGCTCGCGCTGGGCCTTGACCGCCGCCGCCTTGACTGCGGTGCCTTCATTGCCCCAGGAGGCGCGCAGGGTGTTGACCAGCTCGGCGAGCCGCTCGTCATCCATGGTCCAGCCATAGCCTGGCATGTGGTAACCCAGATGGCCGTGGGTGACCGGTGTTTCGGCGCCGTGCAGCAACACGTTGATCAGGCTCGACGGATCGCTCGCCAGCACGGTGCGGTTGTTCACCAGCGAAGGGATGACGTGGTCATTGCCCTGGCCGTTGACCCCGTGACAGGTGGAGCAGTACATGGCGTAGTCCGCCTTGCCACCGGCACTGGCATAGGCGCGGGCTCCTTTCGCTACCGCCGGCTCCGCTTTCAGGTCGGTGAGGTAGGTGGCAATGCTGGCCAGATCGGCGTCGCTGAAATACTGGCTGCTGTGAGTGATCACTTCCGCCATCGGGCCTGCGACGGCCTGATGCTGGCTGCGGCCGGTTTTCAGCAGGTCGATCAGCGCCTGCTTGTCGTAGCGGCTGCCGCGAATGTCGGGGGCATACCAGCCGTCGAGGGCGGCACCGCTCAGGTAGACGGGATCCGCCTCGGTCAGCGCTTTCTCCTGCATGCCAAGTCCGCGCGGGGTGTGGCAGCTGCCGCAGTGACCGGCACCCTGTACCAGATAGGCACCGCGGTTCCACTCCTCGCTCTTGCTGGCCACCGGGGTGAAGCGGCTGTCGTCGTGATAGACCCAGTTCCAGCCCATCAGCGGCCAGCGCATGTTGAGCGGCCAGGGGATGTCGCTCTCCTTGTTGGCCACCGCCAGCGGCTGCACATCCTGCATCAGGTAGTGGTAGAGGGCGGTGAGATCCTCGTCGCTCATCTTGGCGTAGGCGGTGTATGGCATGGCCGGATAGAGGCGATGACCATCGCGGGCCACCCCTTCGCGCATCACCTTGATGAACTCCGGCAGGCTGTAATTGCCGATGCCGTGACTCTTGTCGGGGGTGATGTTGGTGGCAAACACGGTGCCGATGGGGGTCGGGAACCCCTTGCCGCCAGCCAGCGGTTTGCTTGCCTCGCTGGTGTGACAGGCGGCGCAATCGCCCAGCTTGGCTACATACTCACCTGCCGACATGGTAGGAGCCGCGTGAGCGGCAAGGGCGGGCAGCGCCAGCAGCAGGGCGCTGGCAGTCAGTGACAGGGCGCGGCTCATTGGGCACCGCCCTTGGTCATGGCGACCAGCTCGTTGACGGCGCGCCATGCCTCGTCGATGGCGGCGTGGGCGTAGGGACTCCAGCCCGAATCCGAGTTGGCGATGGTGATGTTGCCGACCGGCTTGCGACCCAGCTCGATCCACTTCTCGCACTGCTCCTCGTCATCAAACAGGGTGTTGGTGACATAGGAGTAGCCGTGGGACCAGCGGTTGACCGTGATGGCGAGGATATCCTGCTCATGGTTGAAACCGGCGCTGCCCAGCATCCCCTGCAACTGCTCGCGGATCATCTGCTCATGCTGTTCGAACGGCATGCCGAGGATCATGGCGCGTCCCTTGCGGGACTGTTCGCGGGCCGAGAGGCCGCTGCCCGGCAGGGTCGGCACATAGACCATGTGCAGGCACATCGGCTGATCCGGGCTCTTGGGATGCTCGTAGCCACCCATGCTGACCGGATAGTCGAGCTTGACCCGGCTGTAGGGGGCGGCGGGGGAGTAGACCTCGTGTACCCCCAGCTTGACGAAGGCTTGCCAGTTCTTGATCACCACCTTGGTGTAGACCAGCGGCGCCTTGGCATTCTGGCGCAGCGCCTCCTTCTGGGGCTCCGGCATCTCGGGCACCATGTAGGGGATCATCATGTTGTAGCCAGCCATGATCGACTGCTTGGCCCGCACCCGATGCAGTTTCCCCTCCTTGATGTAGGTGACATCCACCGCCAGCTTGCCGTCGGAGAGGCGCACGTTTTTGGCCTGCAACGCCGTGCTGCCAAGGCGCAGTTGCACCTTGTGCTCCGGCAGGTCGAGCTTGCTGTAGTCAAACTTGGCCAGCACCACATCCTGCATGGTGTGACCCGGCGCCACCTGCGGAATGAGCTTTCGTACCATCAGGCGGGTGAGACCGGCGTTGCCATCGGGGAAGTGGAAGATGTAGGGATCGTCCAGCTCCGCCTGCTCCTCGGCATCAAGCGGCGTCAGATTGAGGCCGTCGAAACCCGGCAAGGCGCACAGACGCGCATCGGCGCAGGCGGTGGCGTCGATGCCGACCGCCTGGAAGTCGTTGGTGCGCTGCTGGAAGTAAGTGATCGCGCGCTCGCTCAGGCCCACTTTATCGCGCAGGAAGGTGGTGTAGCTGTTGCGGGTCACCCACTCGTCCTGCTGCTCGCGGGTCATGCCGCTCAGGTAGTCGATCTTCGATTCGTGCAGGGCCAACAGGGCGGCCTTGTCGGCATCATCGAGGGGGAAGTCACCGATAAATTCTGCCAGCGGCCGGCCGTTCAGGCGATCGCGGGGGATATCGTCCGCCACGTTGTGGCCCGGATCCCCGTTCACTATCTTATTGACGCCAAAGTGCTTCTCGTCGAAATAAACGCCGCGGCTGAGCCCCAGATCCGGATAGAAGGTCTGTTGGAAACCGGCGGCCAGCTCGTCGATGTTGACCTCCAGCGCCTTGAGCAGACCGAGCGCCACCGGGCTGTAGACCGAACGCGGTGATTGCAGGGATTCACTGCCGCCGTAACCCAGACGCAGGCCATCGGGGGTGGTGAACTCGTTGCGCTTGGCGTGGCCGCCAAAGTCGTCGTGGTTGTCGAGCAGCAGGATCTTCTTATCCGCGCCGAGCAGTTGCTGATAGAAGCAGGCGGCGGCCAGACCGCTGATCCCGGCGCCGACGATCACCAGATCGTACTCCCCCTCAAGGGGAATATTGGCAAAGTCATACTGCTTGCCGTCACGGGCGATGCTGTGGGCCGGTTCGAAGGAGCCCGGGTGGTTACCGCGCAGGCCGGTGAGGGCGGGCGGGTAGGCCAGGGTTTTATCCGCCAGCGTGCTGCCGCCTTCGGCAGCCTTGAGCAGATTGATGGGGGCGACGCCTGCCGCAATGGTGATGGCAACGCCGTTGAGAAAATCTCTGCGTGTAATACTCATGGCTATCCCTGTGTTAGGAGAAGTAATGAATAAGTGGATTCATTATGGGAGGGAGACACAGATCCTGTTCAGGATTGGGCGCCGAATCTACCGCTATCCTCACGCTGAGTCCATACGATTGCTAATGGATTATTAAGCACCATTTTCCTGCTTGTGACGAGAGTGATGCGCTGATGGGGGTGATTTGCCCTGTTGCAGGGCAAATTATCTTCCGGATCGGTCGGTCAATGATTGCCGCAGCTGATTAGTTTGGGAGGCGTTCGGGCATCATTGTCGACTCGGGGGGATGATCGCGCTAAGCTCTTAACTATTTGTTTTATCGACTCTCTTTTTATTCATAGGCATAAAGGCCACTCAGGAGGCGCAATGAACTGGTATATCTCGGTCCTCAAGCAATATGCGGTATTCAGCGGGCGGGCCCGTCGCACCGAATACTGGATGTTCGTGCTGTGCAACGTCATCGTCATGTTGCTGCTCGGCATGGTGGACAAGCTGATCGGCGGCGACAATGAGCTGATCAGCTCCATCTATTCGCTGGCGGTGCTGCTGCCATCGTTGGCGGTGGCGGCCCGTCGCCTGCACGATACCGACCGCAGCGCATGGTGGCTGCTGCTCGGGCTTATCCCAATTATCGGCACCCTGGTGCTTATCTACTTTATGGTCTGCAACGGTCAGCAGGGGCCAAACCGCTTCGGTGACGATCCCAAAGCGGCCCCCTCGCAGGGCTTTATCGTCAGCTAACGGGCGCGGCTTGGCCAATCATCGGTCAATAAAAAGAGAGGGAGGCATCACGCCTCCCTATTTTTTTCGTTTTGATGGCCGATCAACGCTCGATCAGCGGGGCGGAGCGGTAGCTCCACATGCCGTAGGTGCGCAGGGCGTCGCGGTAGATGCCGAGCAGCTCGCTCTCGCTCGGGGTGGCCAGCTCCTCGAGGGGTTTGTCGGGGTAGCTGACGCTCGCCACCTTGATGTTGGCCGGGCCAATCTGGTCGCAGGCGATTTCCAGCACCGTCTGACCGCGGCGCACATGGCTGGCTGAGCTCACCAGCACCGCATAGTCAATCTGGTGGCGGGCGAGGGCATAGGCGCTGTAGAGGGCGTTATCCACCGTGCTGGTGGCGTAGTTCTCTTCAATCAGGCGGCTGCGGTCGATGCCGTGGTTGGCCAGCCAGTCGGCCATCAGCTTGCCCTCGGTCTGGCGGTTCTGGGGCACGCCCCCGGTCAGGATGATCAGCGCTTCCGGGTCGGCCTTGGCCAGCTCAAGGGTGGTTTGCAGGCGGCCCAGCAGGATCTTGTCCATGCTGCCGTCGGGATTGAGGGCGTAGCCCAGGGTGACGATGGCGCGCTTGCCCTCCTGGGTGGCCTTGACCTGATCCCCGGTCAGTTCGGTCTGCAGCGGGGCGGCGGTGATCCGCTGTACCCGGGCGATGATCTCCTCCAGATCGGCGGCGCGGCCACTGTTGCGATCCGCCACTTTCGCCAGATAGCTGCGGGAGGCCTCCTTGTTACCCTTCACCAGCTGCCAGATGGCGAGATAGCTGTTGATGTCGAGATCATCTGGGGCGACGGCCTGCGCCTGCTCCAGCAAGGTGATGGCGCGGCTCAGGTTGCCGTTGTAGATCTGGGCGTTGGCCGCCGAGATGAGCAGGTCGGTGCGGTAGGGTTCAAGCTGGTAGGCTGCCAGCAGCCGCTCGGTCACCAGCTCCATATTGCTCGGCATCTTGGCGGTAAAACCGGCGTGGGAGATCTTGGCAGGCGACTTGTAGATCTGCAGCGCTTCGCCGAGCAGCATGTCCACCGCCTGGCGTTTGCTGACCAGGGTATTGAGGTCGTGCTCCATCTGCATCGAGCTCTCGGCCGCTTGCAGGGCGAGGGGGGAGAGCGCCAGCAGGCCACCGAGGGTGAGGGCAAGAAGGGTCTGTTTCATCAAAAGGTCCTCTGTCGGGCTGAATCGCGCCGTGGCGCAGCGGTTTGCGGGCCAATGCGACGAGGCAAATGTGCGTCAATTCAGTCTGTTAGTGCCAAAGAGAGGGCAATATACCAGCTAACGGTGCGGCAAACTGTGAGTCGGGGCGAGTCGTCGGGTGATGCCACACCTGTGGCCGCAAAAGTGGCCGCAACGGGTCCGCAGCCATCTGAAAAGGGCAGGGGGAGCGTGACACCCCCTGCCGGGAGGGGCGCTGGCCCTCCCTCTATCGCGATTCAAGAGAGATGGGGTGTCAATCCATCTGTTGGCGAGTGTTCGCAGTCAGTTCCACATCGGGGAGACACGGGCTTCCAGTGTCTCCTGCTGCTCTTCGGGCATATCGCTGAAGAAGTTGAGCTGGGTCTGCTCCTCCACCTCACGTACCGAGACCCGGTAGTCGGCGATCTGGCTGATGGGCACCTCTTGCTGCGGCATGATAAAGGCGATGGCCTGCAGTCTGGCTGGGTCCATCACGATCTTGTAGTAGGCGCTCGGGATCGCCACACCCTGACCGATGGACTCTTCAGAGCCGGTAAAGATGGGGCCGGTGATCACCTGCACATCCTTGCGGGAGACTGCCCACTTGTTCACCTTGTCCTCCAGCACGCGCCACGCCTTCTGATTGAGCACCCCGATCTGAGGTGTCATGTTGCTCAGCAGGAAGCTCTCTTTCATGGTGTTCTTGTTCGATTTCATGTCCCCCGCCGGGGCCTGATGGCCACGGTCGTAGCCCGAGCCCTTGTAATCGGAGAGAGTGGCGCGGTAGGCAACCGGGATCTCCCTGTCCTCGGCGAAGGCATCCTTGCGCGGCACTGTGCCCTGTGCGCTCTGGGTGGTCATCCGGTAGGAGACCCAGTCCGCCACCTTGTAGTCGTAGTTGTAGCCGACCGCATACCCTTCACGGCAGAGCTTCTGATCCGATTCGGAGGGCAGGCCGAAGCGCACGTGCTCACCGCACTCCCAATGGGCGGCCAGCAAGGGGGTGGCAGTGAGGGTGAGGGTAACAGCCAGAACCAATTTCTTGATTTTTATCATTTTTGTGATGCTCCAGTTTAGTAGGCGGAGCCATTTGACATGAGATCTGACCAGCGCTTCAATTGCTGTTTTTTTACACGTCACCGTTCTGTGACGGCTCGCCAAGATCCGTGATGTGACTGGTTAATATGTTTTAAATCAGTGGCTTGGTCGGTGGGATGATATGCGGTTGCTCGGCAGGCAACGAAAAGGGGCCCGTGATGGGCCCCTTGTACTGGTTGGTCTGACTGCTATCAGGCGGCGTTTGCCTTGTTGCCCATCGTGCGGGCCAGCAGCGCTTCCGGATTGTGGATCGCCTCCTTGGTCTTCACGTCGATGACCTCGATATCGGTGAAGCGCTCGCGGTTCTTGATAGCCACGTCGTGGGCGAAGATGACGCAGCGGGCGTTGGCGACATCCTTGGCGGTAATGCGGTTGATGATACCGTTGGCGCCCTGGGTCTCGACCTTGATCTTGATCCCCTGCTTGGCGGCGGCCTTCTGCAGGCTCTTGGCGGCGAGGAAGGTGTGGGCCACGCCAGACGGGCAGGCAGTGATGGCCAGTACGTCTGCTTCTCCTTCCGCTTCAATGACTTCGAAGCTGGTTTGGGTGGTAGTGACGTCATCTTCTTCGCTCACCGGCTTCTTCAGCAGGTTGACGATGATGGCGGTGGTCAGGGCGCCGAGGATGGTACCCAGGATGTAGCCCATCTTGCCTTCAACAACCGGCAGGACAATCCAGCCACCCCAGGGGGCGTGGTTGATACTGTGCATCATAAAGCCGGTGATGTTGCCGACGATGCCGCCTGCGACGATGGCCGGGATAACGCGCATGGGGTCAGCAGCGGCAAACGGGATGGCACCTTCACTGATACCGATCATGCCCATGATGGCGGCAGCTTTACCGGATTCACGCTCCTCTTTCTTGTAACGCTTCGGAGACATGAAGGTCGCCAGCGCCATACCCAGCGGCGGTACACAGATGGCGATACCGACGCCGCCCATCAGCCAGGGCTGGGTGTTGACCTGAGTCTGGGCAAACAGGGTCGCAACTTTGTTGACCGGGCCGCCCATATCGAAGGCGGTCATACCACCCAGAATGGTACCCAGCATCACTTTACCTGAACCCGCCATGCTGGAGAGCCAGTGGTTCATCCCTTCCATCATGGCGGCGATCGGGGCACCGATCCCCCACATCACGATGCCACACACCAGGAAGGTACCGATCAACGGATAGATGAAGATCGAACCAAGGGAGGTCATGGAGTCAGGCAGCTTGATCCGTTTGAGCTGATTGACCACGAAACCTGCGATAAAGCCCACCAGAATGGCGCCGAGGAAACCGGTTTGATAGTGCTGAACGGCAATCCAGGAGCCGATCATGCCAGGGGCCAGGCCCGGCTTGTCAGCCAGCGAGTAGGCGATGTAACCACCCAGTACAGCGGTAAACAGGGTCAGACCGGCGATACCCATGGTCGCCATGTCTTTAAGGAAGCCCGCTTCCGGCACGGCGCCCTTGCCGCTCATCATCACCGACAGTGACAGCAGCACACCGCCCGCCACGATGAAGGGGATCATGTGGGAGGTACCAAACAGCAGGTGCTGCTTCATGGTGTTGAGGCGATCCTTGAAGGTGCGCTCTTCGGGGGCCGCCGGGGCAGTGGCTGCCTGTTTGGCGGCTGGCGCCGGTTTTTCCGCTTTCGGGCCCTGTTTGAGCAGGGTCAGCGCTTGCTCAACGGTAGTGGCCGCTTTCATCTGCTCGATAAAGCCCGGCTCCAGTAGACGGGTAGAGAGCTCGGCCAGCACTTCGATGTGGTGGTTGGCGCCGCCATCCGGGGAGGCGATCATGAAGATCAGCTGGGTCGGCTTGCCATCTTCGGCGCCGTACTCGATACCCTGACGGCTGACACCGATGGCAATGGCCGGACGGCTGACCGCCTTGCTCTTGGCGTGGGGCAGGGCGACACCCTGCTCGAAGCCGGTGCAGTCCAGCTGCTCGCGGGCCCAGATATCCTTGATGAACTGCTGTTGATCAGACACGGCGCCATCGCGCGCCAGCATCTGTGCCATCTCGTCGAATAGAGCCTCCTTGCTGGTGGCCTTCAACTCCAGGCAGATGAGTCTGCCGTTGGTCATGGTGGGTAACATATTACTCTCCTGGCTCCGTTGCCGAGCCGCATGATGGGGGGAACAATTGACCTGGATATTGTTCTCCCGTTGGCGCTGTGCCGAAATCGGACAAATGTGCCGTTTACTGGATTTTTGTGCTGTGCAAGTCGCCATGTGACCCAGCTCGCATATCATCATGAAAGCCAATTCATACCGATTCTTTATTTTTTTAAAATAAAAACAATGTATTATGAATTGATCTTACTACTTGCATGAGTGCGTTGAAAAGGTTCCGCCTTCGGAGGTATGGAGATTTGTGTGCTACTTTGAGGGCGGAAAATGTGAAGGTGCTGGCAAAACGCGTTGAGAGAACAATCAGAAAGAGGGAGGGCTGCTCTTGATGTGAGTTAATCCATCTACTGATCACTTGTTATGTGCAGCATGGGTGTCTTCGGGTTTTGTATGGTTCCTTGTTTGACAAAGCCCGCCACTTTTATGAATGGCGGGCTGTTTAGTGCTTCAGCCTTATTGAGCTGATTAATGAGGGGAGGAGAATCGGGCGTTATGTCCGAAACTTGCGTACAACCTCCTGCAGTTGTGTTGCCAACAGGTTGAGGTCGTTGCAAGCCTGAGCCATTTGTTTGGCGCCGGTCGCCACTTCTTCCGAGGCATTGCTGATGTTGACTACATTGCGATTGAGCTCCTCGCTTACTGCCCCCTGCTCTTCGGTTGCGGTGGCAATCTGAATATTCATGTGGGAGATACTGTTAACCGAGCTGCTTATTTCGGCAATAGAGGCTCCCGCTTCACGAGCTGTGTGGACCGTCTCGGACATCATATCCTGACTCTGTTGCATGGTGACGCCCGCTTCGTTAGCACGCTGCTGCAGTTCGGAGATGATGTGGTTGATCTGGGAAGTGGAGTCTTGGGTTCGTTTGGCCAGAGTACGGACTTCATCTGCTACCACGGCGAAACCACGACCTTGTTCACCGGCTCGGGCTGCCTCGATTGCCGCATTCAGTGCCAGCAGGTTGGTTTGCTCGGCAATTCCCTGAATGACTTCAAGCACCATGCCGATATTTCGGCTGTCATCACCCAGCTGGCGGATCACCAGAGCTGTCTCTTCGATGGCGGTAGCCACCTTTTCAATCCTGCCGATTGAGTCATTGACGGTCTCGCTGCCTTGTGCGGCTGTGTCGCTGGCCGACGTTGCTGCGCTGGCGGCGTCGTTGGTGTTGCGGGCCACCTCCTGTACCGTGGCTTGCATCTCATTCATGGCTGTGGCCAGCTGATTGAGCTCATGTTGCTGGGCGCCCATGTTGTTGGCCGATTGCTGTGCCACCGCGCTGATCTCTTCGGCGGCCGCACCCAACTGCACCACCGAGCCGGAGACCTCGTTGACCAGCATGCGCAGATTGGATTGCATCTCGTTGAACCCCTGAGCCAGCTTACCCAGCTCGTCATGGGAGAATTGCTTCATGTCGAGTTGGCTGGTGAGGTTGCCTGCCGCCACCTGGCGTGTCTGCTCCAGCAGGGTCATCACAGGATTGCGGATCTGCCGGATCAGCAACCAGGCCACAATAACGACGAACAGCAAGGTTAGCGCACCGACTGTAGTGCTCAGCAGTTTGGCCCGTTCATAGGAAGCCTCACTCTGCTTGGTCAACAGGTTGGCGACCCGATCGTTCTCCTTGCGAAGCTCCAGACCATCCTGTCCGGCCTGCTCAAGGGCTGCACGGGATTCGTTTTTGATCAGCGACTGCACCTTGGCAATATCTCCCTGCCGTATGGCTGTTTCCAAGTCACCATGGGCTGAAAAATATTTGGCTGCTGCAGTTTTCAGCTCTGCAAACATGTTGCGATCTCGCTCCGACACAAAAGGCATTGATCCATACCGTTGCTCGGCGGCCATGTACTGACTCTTTGCCGCTTCAAAAGACTGTGTGCTGCTGTTGAGGGAGTCGGGATCCTTGCCCAGTGCATCTATCACCATATTCAGTTCGGCACGGCGCGCGTCCAGCAAGGACACATGCATCTGGCTGGATGCCCGGATGGAGGGAACGATATTGTCGCTGACCTCACTGGCGTCACGGTAAATATTGGAGAGTTGTAAAGTGGCAAACCAGGCAAAACTCAGCATCAACAAAGCGAGAGTGGTAAACGCCATGGTCAGCTTTTGCCCAATTGTCATTTTTGTCAGCATATATCCTCTTTTATCTATTTTTGTCAGCGGATCTTTGTGTGAAATTTATAGCGGCGAATAGATGTGATACCTTAAAAATAAATCAAATAAAAGAGATCTTAATCACAGAGGGTATTTAAGGTCTATTTCTTTACTGCGATGAGGTTTGGCTGGCATATCAAAAAATAAATATCAAATCTCTCATTACTCTGCTTTTAAATTGATTTAATTGTCAGTTAATGCGGCCTGGCTTTTTTACGGATTACGTCAGCTTTAAGGTGTGTTGTAAAAGAAAAGCGATATATATCATAACCTTATGGTTTTATTGAGTTGTTATTTTCGACAAAGTTCGAATGATTTGCTTGGAATTAAATTATAGAGCGACTAAAAAATAGGGCCGCATCTCGAAAATTCAAAAGAGATCCCTTTCGTTTGCATTATTAATGGTTCTGTATGACTACGGCTGCTAAATGTTTACAGACCGAATGATGATGGCCTGGGAAAGGTTTAATGGCGATGCATCTATGTGCTGTTTTAGCTTTCATCAGGGGGTGAAAATAGTAGAGTTGTTATTTTTATTGCCTCCATTTTTTCGGATACTCAGAGTGTCGCCGTTGCTTGTGCAGGCTGGAATTTTCTTTGTATCAGCAAACCCAGTCATCTGCATCAGGGGAGCGCCAAGCTTGGGCGACAAACCTGTGGAGCTGGTTGTGGGCAGGATGCAGTCAGGGATGGACTTCAGCGCGAGATGCCTGAAGGAAGGTAGGCATAAGAGAGCAGTAGAGATACAGACGGACTTGATTGGTAGGCCATATTGCTCTGTTGGGAGGGGGAGGCATATTCCCCCTCCAACGAGAGTCGGCTCTTATGTTGATTAGCAGCGGTTGCCGGCGCGGGCGACCCGTCCTTCGGCCAGCAGTTGATAATTGCCAGTCGCTGCAGGAATAAAGGCAGATTGCCCCTTTTCCAGACGCAGTGACTGTTCGCCTTGCTTGAGGGTCACTGTGTCATCGATGGCAAACAGGATCTCGGCGCTGGCAGTGGTGAGCTGATGCTCGCCAGCCGGGTAGATGCTGAAAGTGAAGTCAGGTACCGGCACGTCGAAGTGCTGTACCGCGCCATCACAGCGGGGGGACAGCAGGATCTGGTCGTCCGGCTTGGGCAAGCAGCGGGTGCAATCCAAAAGCTCTGCCACATCGATGTATTTGGGGGTGAGGCCGGCGCGCAGCACGTTGTCGGAGTTGGCCATGATCTCGAGGCCGGTGCCGCGCACATAGGCGTGCGGGGTACAGGCATCGAGGAACATCGCCTGACCTGGCTCAAGCGTCACCACGTTCAACAGCAGCGGCGAGAAGAGGCCCACATCTCCCGGGTACTGGGCCGCCAGACTAGTGATCAGCGCAAAGGTCTCCTCATCCTGATGGGCGGCGGCATAGGCCAGCAGCCCCGCCAGCGCCTCCTCCTTGCGCGCCCCTTCCAGTACCAGCAACTGGTGGAAGAAGTGCTGCAGGCCCGCTTCGTTCTGGCTGGCGGCAAGGGCTGCGGTCAGATCGGCGATGGCCGCCAGATTGACCCGCTCGAACAGTGCCAGAATGGCCGGGATGGCGCGAAAGCCGTTCATCGCCTGATAGGGGGTGAGGGCAAAAACCAGCTCCGGCTTATGGTTCGGGTCCTTGTAGTTGCGATTGCTCGCCTTGATATCGATGCCTGCGGCCTCCTCTTTGGCAAAGCCCGCTTCGGCCTGAGCCTTGCTCGGGTGCACCTGAATGGAGAGAGCCTTCTCGGCACACAACACCTTGAACAGGAACGGCAGGCTGCCAAAACGGGCGAGGGTGGCCTCACCCAGCGCGGCGGCCGGAGCCCTGTCGATCACCGAAGAGAGCTTTTGCACACTGCCCGCCAGCGTCACCTCGGAGCAGCCGTTGGGGTGAGCCCCCATCCAGAGCTCGGCCTGGGGTCTGCCTTGCGGGTTGGGAATGCCAAACAGGGTGGTGAGGGAGTCATGACTGCCCCAGTCATAGCCTTGAATCGGGTTTTGCATCAACAGAAAGGAGGGCAGATCGCTACTGCTCATAAGGGACGCCTCGTCTAGTTTGAAGAGAATCGGGTGCAGAAAAGGGTGGCATTACTGCTGTGGACCGGACTATAACATGGGCGGTCGTGCGCGCCGCAACCGCTTGCCTCTCTCTTGATCAGGATCACCATGTCTCTCATCTTCAGCCAACTGCTCGACGGAGCCCTGAGCGAACAGGTTCCATTTGACCAAATCTGGTTTGCCAGTGAACAGGGTGTGCCACCCAGTTTCAGCTATCAGGTCAACTTTCCCCGCCTCGAGCTGGTCTTTAGCGGCGAGTATCTCAACCAAATTTGGGACAGGGAGGAGGGGGTCAGAGAGATCAGTGTATTGCCGGGGCAGGCGCTCTACATCCCCCCCAATGGCTGGAACAAGCCGCTCTGGACCACCGACTGCTCGGTGCTGAGTCTGCTGTTTGGCAAACGCCAGCTGGGGTTCAGTCTGGTGAGCAAGCGCCGTGAAGATCCCGATTTCTTCGATGTGCAAAAGCACAGCATCATGGCGCGGGCGGGCCATGTGATCGAACACATTTTGGCGGCGCTGAACGTACTGACCGAGGAGCCTGGTCGCTCCCCCACCGATGATCACCTGCTGCAGGCCCTGCTGGCGAGTGCCCGTCAGCTGTTGCTGGAGTCCGCCACGGATCGGCCACGGGGGGCAGAGCTCTTTCACGGGATCTGCATCTATATCCAGGAGAACTTTCACCGTCCCATCACCCGTGACTCCATTGCCCACCGCTTCAACGTTTCAGCCAGCCATCTCTCCCACCTGTTCCGCGAGCAGGGTCATATGCGCCTTGCCGATTACATCAGCTGGGTGCGGATCGATCGGGCCAAATTCATGCTGAAAAAGTACCGCTTTCGTCTTGAAGAGGTGGCCAGTCGCTGCGGTTACAGTGACGTGAACTACTTCTGCCGGGTGTTCAAACAGAAGACCGGCTTGACCCCTTCCCAGTACCGTTCCCTGAGTCAGCCGCAGGCTGCGGCCAGCGAGCTGGAGGGATAACGGGGCTGGGTCGGCAAGGCGTGGTGACGGCGCACTGGCGGGTGGCTACCTCTTTGGTCTGACATGCTTTCTTGTCGTTTTATTATGAAAATGAATGGGCTAAGATGGCCGCGCGCAACAAACAAGTTGATAACAAACGGAAGTTAGGAGATGCCGATGGAAAGCAAAGTAGTAATCCCGACCCAAGGTCAGAAAATCACAGTCGATGCCAACGGCAAGCTGCAGGTTCCCAACCATCCGATCATTCCGTTTATTGAAGGGGATGGCATCGGTGTTGACGTAACCCCGGCCATGTTGAATGTGGTGAATGCTGCGGTCGAGAAAGCCTACAAGGGCGAGCGCAAGATCGCCTGGATGGAGATCTATACCGGCGAGAAGTCGACTCATGTCTATGGCGAAGGTGCCTGGCTGCCGGCCGAAACCCTGGATTTCATTCGTGAATATTGCGTGGCCATCAAGGGCCCGCTGACTACTCCGGTCGGTGGCGGTATTCGCTCCCTCAACGTAGCCCTGCGTCAGGAGCTGGATCTCTACATCTGCCTGCGTCCGGTGCGTTACTACGACGGCACCCCGAGCCCGGTGAAACGTCCTGATCTGACCGACATGGTGATCTTCCGCGAAAACGCCGAAGACATCTACGCCGGCATCGAGTGGAAGGCCGACAGTGCCGAAGCGAACAAGGTGATCGCCTTCCTGCAAAACGAGATGGGCGTGAAGAAAATTCGCTTCCCCGAGTCCTGCGGGATCGGCATCAAGCCGATGTCCAAGGCCGGTACCGAGCGTCTGGTGCGTGCCGCCATCGAGTATGCCATCGACAATGATCGCGACTCCGTGACTCTGGTGCACAAGGGCAACATCATGAAGTTCACCGAAGGTGCCTTCAAGGATTGGGGTTATGCTCTGGCTCAGAACGAGTACGGTGCCCAGCTGATTGACGGCGGCCCCTGGTGCTCCTTCAAGAACCCGAAAACCGGCAAGACCATCGTCATCAAGGATGTCATCGCCGACGCCTTCCTGCAGCAGATCCTGCTGCGTCCGGCCGAGTATGACGTCATCGCCTGTATGAACCTCAACGGCGACTACATCTCTGACGCGCTGGCCGCTCAGGTAGGCGGTATCGGCATCGCACCGGGTGCCAACATCGGTGACGGCGTGGCCCTGTTCGAAGCGACCCACGGTACTGCGCCGAAGTATGCCGGTCAGGACAAGGTCAACCCGGGCTCCCTGATCCTCTCCGCCGAGATGATGCTGCGCCACATGGGCTGGGTCGAAGCGGCCGATCTCATCATCAAGGGGATGGAAGCGGCGATCCGCAACAAGACCGTCACCTATGACTTCGAGCGTCTGATGGAAGGGGCCACCCTGCGCTCCTGTTCCCAGTTTGCTCAGGACATGATCGACCAGATGTAATCTGCTGCTTGCCAGAAACGCAAAACCGGCGCCATGTGCGCCGGTTTTTTTATCGCGAAAGAGTGAAGGGGCTTATTGCGCCTGCTCTACGTGTTGCTGATAGCGTTGCTGCCATTTGCTGGTTTCTGCTTCATCACCCTGGGCCTTCCAGAAGGCGCAGATGGTGTTGGCAAGTTCCGAAGCCATCGCGTGATCTCCGTCACGTCGGCTCATCAGATAATCTCCCAGCCAGCTTTGATATTGTTTCATTACCCGATCTCCTTATCTCATGTGCCCTTGAGGGTGCCCACCTTGACGGGAGCCTGTCGGCTCATCCTGGGGGGAACATCATCAGGCATGATGGTGCAAAGTCACGACCCGGGCAGAGAGCCCGATGGGCAATCTGGCGGCGAACGTGACGCGAGATGTCAAAAAATGAGCGCCATTTTAGCACAAACTGACCAACTTGGGGAAATTGTCGCCATGGATTGCGACAGAACTGCCCCATCCCCTTGTTCCCAAAACAGAAAACCCGCCGTGATGGCGGGTTGATTTGCAGATAAATGTGGCGAAACAGCCTAGATCTTGGCGCTGGCCAGGTACTTTTCCATCTCTTCGGCGGGCACCATGCCACCGCCGGTGGCCCACACCAGATGGGTGGCCTGTGCCATGGTTGCGGCATCGCAACCGCGCCCGGTGAGCCACTCGGGATTGGCAGCCACCCGCCACGGGCCGGCCATACCAGCCAGAGCGGAGGGTTCGAGTGTTATCTGCTCATCGCGCGCCAGCAGCCCGAGCAGGTCATACATCTCCTGATCGCTCAGGGTGTAGAAGCCATCGAGCAGCCGTTCCATGGCACGGCCGACGAAGCCGGAGGCGCGACCTACGGCCAGACCATCAGCGGCGGTGAGGTTATCGATGCCCAGATCCTGCACCGCAATGGCATCGTGCAGCCCGGTGTGTACCCCCAGCAGCATGCAGGGGGAGTGGGTCGGTTCGGCAAACAGGCAGTGAACATGGTCACCGAACGCGAGCTTGAGACCAAAGGCCACCCCGCCCGGGCCGCCACCCACGCCGCAGGGCAGGTAGACGAACAGCGGGTGGTCGGCATCCACCTTGATGCCCATCTGGTCGAACTGCGCTTTCACCCGCTCGCCCGCCACCGAGTAGCCGAGGAACAGGGTGCGGGAGTTCTCGTCGTCGATAAAGAAGCAGTTGGGATCGCGCTCGGCCTCTTTGCGCCCCTGTTCCACCGCCACCCCGTAATCTTCGGCATATTCGACCACGATGACACCGTGTTCACGCAGCTTGCGTTTCTTCCACTCCCGCGCATCGGCCGACATGTGGACGGTGACGGTAAAGCCGAGCTTGGCACTCATGATGCCGATGGACATGCCAAGGTTGCCGGTGGAGCCCACTGCGATGCTGTACTGGCTGAAGAACTGGCGAAACTCATCGCTGAACAGTTTGCGGTAGTCATCCTCTTCCCGCAGCAGACCAGCCTTGATCGCCAACTGTTCGGCGTGAGTCAGCACCTCGTAGATACCGCCTCGCGCCTTGATGGAGCCTGAGATGGGCAGGTGACTGTCTTTTTTCAGCAGCAGTCGACCGGTGACCTCAACCCCGTAGCGCTGGTTGAGCGTAGCCTGCATCGCCGGAATAGCGGCGATGTCGGACTCCAGAATACCTTTGCTGACGCGGGTCTCGGGGAAGGCTTCGCACATGTAGGGGGCGAAGCGGGCCAGCCGAGCGGAGGCGTCCGCCACATTGTTGTTATCGAGCCCCACATAGGGCAGACCGGCAGCCAGAGTGGTGGTATTGGGGTTGAACCAGGTGACTGGTTCAAGCGCGATCAGGAATTGCACCAGTGGAAATTGCGCTGTGAGCTGTTGTACGTCGATGTTTTTCATAGTGTTCTCGGTCTTGTTACACGATAAAGGAGAGCAGGAAGGTACCGGCCAGCGCCATCAGGGAGGCGACAAAGGTGGCGGTGGTGTAGTACTTGAGCGTTTCGTTCAGGGTGGCGCCGCAATACTGCTTGACCAGCCAGAACAGAGAGTCAGTCACCATGGTGCAGCCAATGGCGCCGGAGCCGATGGCCAGGGTCATGATCTCTGGGCTGATGTTCGGGTAGTGCACCATGATGGGGGAGACGATGGCGGTGGCGCCCATCATGGCTACGGTGGCGGAGCCCACGGCGGCGTGCAGCACGATAGCCACCAGCCAGGCGAGCAGAATGGGGTGCATATCCAGCTGTGAGAGGATAGTGGCCAGACTATCGCCCAGCCCACTCGCCTTGAGTACGCCGTTGAAGGCGCCGCCCGCTCCGATAATGAGCAGGATATTGGCGATGGAGGAGAAGCACTCCTCGGTCTTGTTGAGCAGCCCTTCCATCTTCATCTGCTGGCGGATCCCCAGCACGTAGTAGGCGGTGAAGGCAGCGATAAACATGGCGGTGATGGGGTTGCCGATAAACTCCAGCACGACATAGAGGTGGCTGGCGTGATCCATATTGAGCTCGGCGACCGTCTTGGCCAGCATCAGCAGGATGGGCAGCAGCACGGTAAAGAGCGAGGCGCTCAAGGTCGGGAGAGTGGCTTCATCGCGGGCTTTGATATCGGCAAAGGCGGCTGGCACTTCCTTAAACGGTACCCGCTTGCCCAGCAGTTTGAGGAACAGGGGGCCGCCGATAAGCGAGGCAAAGAGGCCGACCGCCAGACCATAGACGATGACGGAGCCGACGTCAGCCCCCAGCTGATTGGTGACGTAGAGGGCAGCAGGGTGCGGCGGCACTATGCAATGCACAGCCATCAGGGCGGTGCAGAGCGGAATGGCCAGAGTCAGCAGCGAGGTGTTGGTCTTGCGGGCGATGGAGAAGGCGAGCGGGATCAGCAGCACCACCCCGACTTCGACAAAGAGGGTGATGCCGCACACCAGACCAACCAGCACCATGATGACATCCGGCGAGAGCCAGCGGCATCTCTGCAGGGCGAGACCGATGCGCTCTGCAGCCCCCGATACCTCCATCATCTTGCCGAGTATGGTGCCAAGACCGATGACGGCGGCGAGAAAACCGAGCGTGCCACCAATTCCCTCTTCCATGGCGCTGACCATCTTGAGGGGCTCCATCCCCATCAGGGTGCCCACATAGAAGCTCGCCAGCAGCAGGGCAAGGAAAGGATGCACCTTGCCCTTCACGATGGTGACCACGATAAGAACGATGCTACTTAGCAAGGTAGCGATGACCCATACCTCTGAACTCATACTGCGCCTCGACATCTGTTGTGTGTGATTGTTTATGCGCTATTGAATGAAAATGAGGCGGGGCTGACAAATGATGAAATTGACCACTTGGGTGAGCTAAGGTGATGCAAAGACGCTACATTGGTCACAATTTATCTAAAACACACTCTTTGGGTCTTTTGACTTCATCCTGAAGGTGGCCTGTGGGTGTATCATCGGTGGCCATTGCGAAGAGGGGGATGAATGTATAACGGGGATAATTACATATCGCGCAACAAGCTGCTGAGTGGCTACCAGCTGGCCAAGCTGCACACCTTCGAGGCGGCCGCCCGCCACGGATCCTTTGCCATGGCAGCTGATGAATTGTCGCTGAGTCCCAGTGCCGTGAGTCACCGGATCAGCGCGCTGGAAGAGGAGCTGGGGTTCAAGCTCTTTGAGCGTTTTCACCGCAAGGTGGTACTGACGGCGGATGGGCAGCGGGTGTTCTGGGCGCTCAAATCCTCGCTGGAGTTCATCAATCAGGAGATCCTGGAGATCAAGAATCAGGAGCTCTCCGGTACCCTGACCATCTATTCGCGTCCCTCCATCGCCCAGTGCTGGCTGGTGCCCAGGTTGGCTGATTTCTCCCGCCTGCATCCGCAGATCGAGCTCAATATCATCACCGGCAACGAGAACATCAACCTGCATGGCTATGGCATCGATTTGACCCTCTATTTCGATGAGAAGAGCCCGGAGCGGCTTGCCATCCACCCGTTGATGGATGAGTTTATGCTGCCGGTCTGCAGCCCGGAATATGCCGAGCAGCACGGGCTTGTCGGCAATCCCGCCAACTTGTCCTTGTGCCGTCTGCTCCATGATCGGCAGGCGTGGGGATTTGACTCGGATACCGACGAATGGAGCAGCTGGGCTCGCCATGCCGGGGTCAGCCTCGAGGCATGCCAGCTGAGTATGGGTTTTGATCGCTCGGATCTCGCCATCATCGCCGCCATGAATCACGCCGGGATCGCCATGGGGCGCAAGAATCTGGTGAGCAAGCGGCTGGCACGCAACGAGCTGGTGGCCCCTTTTGCCGGCTTGGAGGTCAAGTGCGAGCAGCGTTATTACATGGCGACCCTGCCCAATCGGGCGTGTCCCAAGATCCAGGCCTTTATCGACTGGGCGCAGAAAATGGCTGCCGAGATGGAATGAACAGAGGCCGGTGCGCAAGAGCAAAATGAAGATGGTAAAGCGCGAGTGAACGAAGGTAGCGGTTTAACGTAGCAGGAAAATAGGGGGGAGAGGGGTTGGCTGATGGTGGTTGGTCGCGAGTTGCCTTGCTGCCAACACCGGGTGGTTGGCAGCAAGGGGAGGGTCGGGATCAGGTGGTCTTTTCCAGATGGTTCTGGTAAATCTGCTGCCACTTGTCCAGTTCGTTTTCATCACCCTGCTGCTGCCAGAACTCGCAGATGGAACTCGCCATCTCGCATGCCATGGCGTGGTCACCGTCACGGCGACTCATCAGGTATTGCCCCAGCCAGCTTTGATACTGTTTCATTGCACGATCTCCTTATCTATTTAACCCTTGATACTGCAGTTGTGGGACACCCGTCCGGCAGTGTTGCGCCACACTCCACTTTCGCCGCGCGCTGCTTGTTATCACCTCGCTTGTTGTTAATCAGGACAGAGAGCGTATGAGAAAAAGGCAAAAGTGTTAAATATTGGCCACCACCTTATCACAAAATGGTGTGATATGCAGGTTTTAGGGCCAATTGAGTTATAAGCGTGGGTTGTGTGTCCCGACATAGCGACAGGGATTGACGGAGAGTATCGGCACGCAACTTGTGCCGCAAGCAGGCGTTTGAGCGGTTACTGGGTCACCCGACGTGCCTGCCAGTAGCGACTGTTCCAGTAGACATTGTCGAGGCGGGAGCGGATCACTCCCTTGCTGGTGGAGGCGTGAATAAACTCGCCGGCACCTGTGTAGACCCCCACATGGTACTGTTGCCAGCCGGTTTTGAAGAAGACCAGATCCCCGTGTTGCAGCCGGTAGCGATCCACCGGTTTGCCAATGCTGGCCTGAGATTCGGTGGTTCTTGGCAGGTTGAAGCCCAGCACCTGACTGTAGGCGAGCTGGGTGAAGGCGGAGCAGTCTAGCCCGGCGCGGCTGGCACCGCCCATGCGGTAGGGAACACCGCGCCATTGTTGGTAGAAGCCATCAAAGGCACTGCTCTGCCGGGGGGCCGGAGGCGGCTCCGGCGTGCTGGAGCAGGCGGCCAGCAGCAGAGTCAGCAGGGATAGCAGCAGCTTGCGATACATCGGGCTCTCTCCACGGACGGGTCTACCAAACGAGACATTTATCGAACGCCATATCCTGCCAAATCGTTCTGGGGGCAGGAGGGCACGCGACAACTTTTCCATCATAAACAGGGATCTGGCTCCAGACCTAGTCTCCGAGAGGAAAAATGTGGCGGGGAACTGAAAAACGCCAACCCGAGGGCTGGCGTTTGTTGTCACTCGTTGTGGCTGATCAGCGGTTTAAGCAGATCGGCCAGCTTGTAGAAGGTCTGCACCCGGGTGGTGCTGGGGCGCCAGACCAGCCCGATCTCGCGATAGGAGGTCTCTCCCGGCAGCGGGATGGCCACCAGATCGGAGTTGGCAAGAATGCCGGCATCGATGGCCATCTGCGGCAGGAAGGTGGTGCCAAGACCCGCTTCTACCATCTGCACCAGGGTGTGCAGGCTGGTGGCGGCGAACGGGTTGATCTTGCTCTTGTCCCGCAGGCGACAGGCGCTCACTGCGTGCTCGGTGAGGCAGTGCTCCCGCTCCAGCAGGAAGATGCTCTGGTTGGGCAGCTCCTTGTAGTCGAACGGGGTATGCAGACCGGCCGCCATGCTGGCGGGCATCACCATGTGGAACGGATCCTGACCGACGGTCTTGCAGTGAAATCCCCCGATCTCGATGGGCAGGGCGAGGATCAGCAAGTCGAGCTGACCCTGTTCCAGCTGCTTGAGCAGATTGCTGGTGGTGTCTTCACGCAGCAACAATTCGAGGTCAGGATAGGTTTTGCTGCACTCTTTCAGCAGCTTGCTCAGCAGGAAGGGGGCTATGGTGGGAATGCAGCCAAGACGTACCGTCCCCTGCATCACGCCGCCCTGATGTTGCCCGAGCTCCATGAGATCCCGCGCATCGGAGAGCAAATTGCGAGCGCGCTCGACGATTTCCATGCCGACCGGGGTCATAATGAAGCTCTTGTGGTCCCGCTCCACCAGTTGCAGGTTCATCATGTCCTCCAGCGTCTGGATCCCGGTACTCAGGGTCGACTGGCTGACATGACAGGCCTTGGCGGCGCGGTTGAAGTTCTTGTGCTCATCGAGAGCGACCAGATATTGCAGCTGTTTGAGGCTGGGCCAACGTTGCATAGAAAAACCCGATTAATGCTATCTATTTAATTTGATTTAACTAATCTACCACCGGGTCTATAGTTTGTCGCTTGAATTAGATGGACTTGGCTCTAGGTAGCCCAATCCTCACCGGATTGTTCACTTCACATAAAGAGGAATTGAATATGGTATTGGTAGGCCGTCCCGCACCCGATTTTACCGCCGCAGCTGTTCTGGGTAATGGCGAGATCGTTGATTCATTCAACCTGTCATCCCACATCAAAGGCAAAGCTGCCGTTGTCTTCTTCTACCCGCTCGATTTCACCTTCGTCTGCCCGTCCGAGCTGATTGCCTTCGATCACCGTTATGAAGAGTTCCAGAAGCGTGGCGTGGAAGTGATCGGTGTTTCCATCGATTCCCAGTTCTCCCACAACGCATGGCGCAACACCAAAGTGGAAGATGGCGGTATTGGTCAGGTCAAGTACCCGCTGATCGCCGACGTGAAACACGAAATCTGCAAAGCCTATGACGTTGAGCATCCGGAAGCCGGCGTGGCGTTCCGTGGCTCCTTCCTGATTGACAAGAACGGTGTCGTTCGTCACCAGGTTGTCAACGATCTGCCGCTGGGCCGCAACATCGACGAGATGCTGCGGATGGTCGATGCCCTGCAATTCCACGAAGAGCACGGCGAAGTGTGCCCGGCTCAGTGGGAAAAAGGCAAAAAAGGTATGCAAGCCTCTCCGGACGGCGTTGCCAAGTACCTGTCCGAGAATGCTGACTCCCTGTAATCAAGTCGTACTCTCCTTGAAGAACCGGCGTCTTGGCGCCGGTTTTTTTATACCTGAGATTTATCCATCCTCTGACATTGCGGTCACCCTCTTCTCGTTCCATCGTTCCATCGTTCCATCGTTCCATCGCTCTCCTTGCTACTCCAAGCTGCCGTTCGCTGGCGTACTCGTTGTTTCGAAATGAGGTGCTGATCCGAATGGCTGGGTGGGGGGATATGCCGACAGACAATAGCCATAAAAAAAGCGCGCCATAGGCGCGCTTAGTTCACAAGCGGAGGTGTTATTCCTCAAAGATCCCGAAGTGATCCTTGGCGAAATTGACCCGCTGCTCCACGTTCATCTTCACCTGGCCCAGCTTCTCGATAGTCTTGAGATTGGGCACCAGGCCGCGACCGTTGGCGATCTGGATGGCAAGACCGGGACGGGCGTTGAGCTCCAGCAGCATGGGGCCGCGGAACTTGTCCAGCACCATGTCGGTCCCGATGTAGCCCAGACCCGACATCTCGTAGCAGGAGGCGGCCAGAGTCAGCAGGGTATCCCAGTGGGGCACCTTGAGCTCATAGAGGTCGAGGCCGGTGTCCGGGTGGTGGCGCAGCGGATTGCCAAACTGCACTGCCCGCAGGGCACGACCGGTACGCAGGCACAGACCCACCCCCACGGCGCCCTGGTGCAGATTCGCCTTGCCGTCGGAGGCGGCGGTGGAGAGGCGCATCATCGCCATCACCGGGAACCCCTTGAAGATGATGACCCGGGCATCGGGTACCCCTTCGAAAGAGTAGCCGTCGAACACATCATCAAAGTTGATGAGGCCTTCCACCAGAGCCACGTCGGGCTTGCCGCCAAGCGAATAGAGCCCCGCCAGAATGTTGGAGACATGGCGCTCCAGATCCTGACCGGTAGAAGCGCTGCCGTTGGGTTTATAGAAGAGGCCATCTTCCTGACGCAGGATCACCAGGATCCCCTTGCCACCCGAGCCACGAGCCGGCTTGATGCAGAAGCCCGGCCAATCTTTTACCAGCTCGGTGATGCGACCCACATCGTGCTGGGCACGGATGGTACCGATCAGCTCAGGCACGGTAACGCCTGCATCCAGCGCAATTTGCTTGGTCTGCAGCTTGTCATCCACCAGCGGATAGAGGCTGCGCGGATTGTAGCGGCTGATGTAGGAGTGGTTGCGCTTGTTCATGCCGAGGATGCCTGATTGGGACAGGCTCCACGGGGTTGTGTATTTTTCCCAGAACCACATCGGTTACTTGTCCTTACCCGGGGTGACGCCAGATTTCATCTCGTCCACCAGCGGCTTGAAGCGCTTCAGTTCGCTCAGCTTGTAGCCGGTGTAGTTACCCATCAACAGCACGGTCGCCATCAGCACCAGCTGCAGGCCGAGGAAGTTGAAGGTGAGGTGACGAATAAGCTCGTTATCCATGGCCAGATAGGCGATGACGGCAACCAGCAGAGAGCCACCACCCTGGCGGAACACCTCTTTCGGGCCCTCTTCTTCCCACAGGATGGACATCCGTTCGATGGTCCAGGAGAGGATGATCATCGGGAAGAAGGTGATCTTCATACCATCGGTCAGCCCCAGCTTGAAGGCGAACGCGGAGAAGATACCGATCATCGAGATAACCATGATGATGATGGCCGATATTCGGGCGACCAGCAGCAGGTTAAGCCGAGACAGATAGGAGCGAATGATGAGACCGGTGCCGACGATCAGCAGGAAGCCGATGAGACCGGTGACCAGCGAGGTCTGGATAAAGGCGACCGCGATCAGCACAGGCATAAAGGTACCTGAGGTCTTGATCCCCACCAGCACCCGCAGGAACACCACCATCAGCACGCCGATCGGGATCAGCAGCAAGCCCTTGAACAGGGTCTGCTCTTCCAGCGGCAGGCTGTGGATGGAGAAGTTCATCATCTCTGATTTTTCGAACTTCTGCGCCAGTGCCACGCTGACCGGCTGCTCTTGCTCGATCATCGAGAAGCTGACACGGGAGTTGTGACCACCGGTCACGTCCAGCAGGGCGCCGGAGTTGTATTCCCACAGCAGCAGGTTGGCCGGACGGCCCTGTTCACCGGTTTGCGGGTTGAACAGCTTGTAGTCGGTCGGGCTGTTGAATACTTGCAGGTAATCCACCAGCTCCTGACGACGGCGGCCATCTTCCAGATTCAGGGCATGCACCACGCGGGTGGGGACGTCAGCATTGTTGAGCAGTTCGGCGATCAGGTTGGCGCGGCTCTTGTGCTTTTTCAGCAGCTCGGCGTTCTGCTCCTGCTTCTCGATCTCCTTGATGATCTCGCGAGTCAGGGTGTAGCCGTCGGCAGAGCGCTCCTGTGCCCGCTCGAGGATCTGCTTCATCGCGGTGGCATAAGGCTCACTCTCGATCTGCTTCTCGATGGCAGGCGGCTGCGGATTGGCGGCCGGTTTGGCGTGGGCATCCGCCATCATGTCGACGCGGTAATAGAGCTCCTGACGGCCAGAGGCGGTGCGGATGGACCACTCGGCGCGGGCATCGCCATCTTTCTCGACAAAGGAGAGGCCGTAGCCGGGGCTGGCGGCGTTCTCGTTCATCAGGGTGAAACCGGGCTGGGTGCCCGGAATGGCCAGGGAGGCGATCACCGGCTCACCGGTCGCCTCAAACTCCAGCTTGGCTTCGATGGACCAGATCTGGCGCTTTTCACCGGGCGTCAGCGGCACATCCAACGCGATATGGTGATAGATCGTCATCCCCAGGCCGACAATGTACAGCAGGGCTACCAGCAAATAGAACGGCTTACGGGAAACCATGGATTATTTCACATCCTTGAGCTTGGGTTTGGGTTGGATATATTCGCGGGCCACATCAACCACGGCGATGTCTTTCAAAAATTCGCGACCCAGCAGCACAGGGAAGGTCATGTCGCTACGGTCTTTCAGGGTAAATTCGGCTTTCTCGGTCATGTCGCCAATGCGCACGGCCAGACGCACTACCGGACGGCGGTCCAGATCGTCGGCAGAGGCCTGACGCACCCGTACATGGCGTACCAGCGGCGCTTCGATCTGGATCTTGTCGTCCACTTCCTGATGGCTCAGGAAGAAGCGCACCCAGTTTTTGCCGTTGCGCTCGAAAATGGTGATCTCCTGCGCACTGATGGAGGAGGTGGTCGCACCGGTATCGACCCGCGCCTGGAAGGCGTCATTGGCGGCATCAACCCAGATCCACTCGGCTTCACCGACCATCAGCTTGCCATCGATGGTGTGACCCTGATTGGGGGCCGGGCACTTCTCGGTGGGGATGGCCATCGGCTTGGGCGGCTCGGAGGGGAGGGTGGCGAGCTTGTGGTCTACTTGCTTGACGGACTCTTTCATATTGGTGACATCTGTGTTGAGCTGAACCAGCAGGTGCTGTTGCTGCACATACTGCTTCTGTTGCTGTTCCATGGATGTTTGCAGGCGCTGCTCGCTCTGGCTCAGCTCGCTACGAAGCTCGGCCAGCGTCAGAGCAGGGACCTGAGGCGCTTTTTCCATATTGACACACCCGCCGAGACTAAGCAGGGAGAGCAGGGTCATTCCTTTTAATTTGCTTTTCATGTCATTCATTTAACTGTGCTTCCTGGAATTGGGTCAGTGTAACTTCCTGAATCGCCATCGGCTAGTCTTTGGCCTTGCGGGCAATCAGTACGGCACGTTTCGGCGCCGGGTGTCCTTCTACCGTGAGTGCCGGATTGTCTGGATCCAGATAGTCACTCAGGGATTCATTAATCATCCAGTCGGTACGACGCTGTTCGTCGGTGCTGGTCATATTCTCGTCTACTATCCGCACGTCGGTGAAGCCGCAGCGCTCGACCCACAGCTTGAGGGCGCGGCTTGAGGGAATAAACCAGACGTTGCGCATTTTGCCGTAACGGTCGGTGGGCATCAGCACGTCGTTGACCCCGCCGTCAATCACCAGCGTCTCCAGCACCAGCTCGCCATCATCTTTCAATTGATTGCGCAGCTGCTCGATGTGCTCGATGGGGGATTTGCGGTGATAGAGCACCCCCATGGAGAAGACGGTGTCAAAGGCACGCAGCTCCGGCAGCTCCTGAATACCGAGCGGCAACAGGTGGGCGCGCTGATCATTGCCCGCGAAGTGGCGAATGGCCTCGAACTGGCAGAGGAACAGCGGGCTAGGGTCGATGCCGACCGCCAGCTTGGCCCCTTCACCTACCATGCGCCAGAGGTGGTAGCCGCTGCCGCAACCCACATCCAGCACGTAACGCCCTTCGAGCGGGCTGATATGGGGCAGCACCCGATCCCACTTCCAGTCAGAGCGCCACTCGGTGTCGATGTGGATGCCGTGCACGGTGAACGGCCCCTTGCGCCAGGGCATGAAGTGGCGCAGCAGGCTCTCGACCTTCTTGCGTTCACCTTCGCCAAGGCTCTCGGCCGAGCCAATCTCGACCCGGCTTTTCAGCTCGACGTTGCCGGGGGAGACCACCGGCAGCTTGTTGAGGGCGCGGTTCCAGCGCGGCAGGTCGCCATGCTGGTTGTCATGTTGCCAGGCGTGCAGCTGGGCGGGCAGAGTATGCAGCCAGTGGCTCAGCCGGTTTTTGGCAATCAGTTGATAGAAATTGGCAAAGTCGATCATGGCTGGGCGTCGCTGGATTTGATGGCAATCATGGAGCCGAAGTTAAAGCACTGGAACCAGAGATCCTGATGGACGAAACCGGCGTCCCGTAGGCGTGCCTGATGCACCGGCAGGCTGTCGGTGCGCATCACGTTCTCAAGGGCGGTGCGTTTCTGGCTGATCTCCAGCTCGCTGTAGCCATTGGCCCGCTTGAAGTCGAGATGCAGATCGATCAGCAGCTCGTTGACCGGTTCATCTTCGAAGCGGAACTTTTCGCTCAGGATCAGGATCCCGCCCGGGCGCAGCCCATCGTGAATGCGCTGGATCAGGGCGGCCCGTTTCTCTGGCTCGACAAATTGCAGAGTGAAGTTGAGTACCACCACGGAGGCATTCTCAATCTCGATGTCGCAGATATCCGCCTCCACCAGCTCCACCGGCACCTCGGATTTGAAACCGGAGAGGTGGGCGCGGGCGCGCTCGATCATCGGATGGGAGAGATCCACCGCGGTGATGCGGCAGCCGGGCTGGCTGACATGGCGACGCATCGCTTGGGTCGCGGCGCCCAGTGAGCAGCCGAGATCATAGAGTCGGCTCTCGGGTTGGGCGTAGCGGGCGGCCATCATGCCGATGGCAGAGATGATGTTACTGTAACCCGGCACCGAGCGCTGGATCATATCGGGAAAAACGTCGACGACCTGTTCGTCAAAACAGAAGTCTCCCAATCGGGCGATCGGGGCGGCAAAAATTTGATCTTTGGTATGCATGCTGGCGCAACCTGACAGTCGGGACATCACCCGGCTGTATTGTTCAATTGAGTCGTTGGGTGACACCCATCAGAGTAGATTTATCACCTGTTTACGAACGGGGTGGCTGGTCGTGAAATCCTTTGGACCTGTCCTGTTCGTACGGGCCATGTTCCGGACCCTTACTTGGGGCGGTAGTGTAGAGGATTGATGGCCGTTTGTCTTGACGCCAGGGCTTGCCACGCCACAAAAAAGCACTTTTTTTGCAGCGAAACGATGGCCGCAGAATGGGTTGGCTAAAAGCGCAGCACTCCCTGCCGTGCGCGATCGTTTTCCCCCGGCCAGGGGGCCATCTCCTGCTCCAGCAAGCGGGTGATCTGACGGGCCAGCTCAGGTGCCTGGGCGTTGTCGGCAGTATGTATATAGAGGTAGAGGTCCTTGCCCTCCGCGAGCCACTGGCGCCAGTGGGGGAGCCAGCTGGGCAGGAAGGGGTGATTTGCCGCCGGATCCGGCAGGCCGATAAAGCGCACCATGGGGGCGTTGGCGGTGGCCAGCAGATGCACCGGCAGGCGCGGTTTCTTGCCCTGGGCATCGACAAGGGCTGGCGTGGTTGCTGGCACCGAGAAGAGTGGCCGGCTGTCGAGCATCACCCGGTTCACACCCTGTTCCATCAGCAGCCGGTTCAATGCCCGCTCGGCCTCCCCCTTGGCGAAAAAGTCGGGGTGACGCACCTCGAGGGCGTAGCGAAATGCCCGTGGCAGCCGCTCGATAAAGGCCGCCAGTCTGGCCAGCCCCTGTGGCCCGAAACGGGCGGGCAGCTGCAGGGTGAGCAGCCCCAGCTTCTCGTGTAGTGGCGCAAGTAGCTTGATAAAGTCGGCAACCTGTTTGTCTGCGCTCACCAGATCGCTCTGGTGGCTGATGGTTTGCGGAAATTTGAAGTTGAAACGAAAGTGATCGGGCACCGCATCGGCCCAGCGCTGTACCGTGTCCGGTGTCGGCAGGGCGTAGAAGGTGGTGTTACCCTCCACCGAGTTGAAGACGGCCGCGTAGTGGGCGAGGTGTTCGGCAGGCTTGGCGCCAAGGCCCAGCAACTGGCCGGGCCAGCTGGGGTGGGACCACTGTGGCAGGCCCAAATAGAGGCTCATGATGGCTATTCTCTTCGCTCTTGGTGCATTCGTGCCGATTTTTTGCCCGCTTTTTGCCATCGAGTGCAAAAAACTGGCGAAAGGAGGCTGCTGGCCATTTTACCCAAAAGGGGGTTTTCCTCTATAATGCCAGCCCTTTTGTTTTTCAATTTCTTGTGACCCATGCCTATCTACGAATATCGTTGCGACGTCTGTGGCCATGAATTGGCAAAACTGCAAAAGCTTTCCGATGCCCCCCTGACCGACTGTCCGGCCTGTAGCAAGCCGAATCTGGTCAAGCTGATATCGGCGGCAGGCTTCCGGCTCAAGGGAACCGGATGGTACGAGACTGATTTCAAACCGGGTAAGAAAAAGAATCTGGCCAGCTGTGAGACAGACGGTGCTTGCCAGTCGTGCCCGGCGGCCCAAGGTTAACCGTCTCTCTACAATTTCGAAGGAAGAAGTCCATGCGCTCTATCTATTGCGGACAGGTCAATGAGGCCCATGCAGGGCAGACCATTACATTGTGCGGTTGGGTTCATCGTCGTCGTGATCTCGGCGGTCTGATCTTTATCGATATGCGCGACCGGGAAGGGATCGTTCAGGTGTTCTTCGATCCGGACAAACCGGACGCGTTCGCCCTGGCCTCCGAGCTGCGCGGCGAGTTCTGCATCCAGGTGACCGGCGTGGTGCGCACCCGTCCCGAGTCCCAGCGCAACAGCGACATGGCCACTGGCGCCATCGAAGTGTTCGCCCACGAACTCAACATCATCAACCGTGCCGAGCCGCTGCCGCTGGACTTCAATCAGGTCAACAGCGAAGAGATCAGCCTCAAGTATCGCTACCTGGATCTGCGTCGTCCAGAGATGGCCAAGTACCTGAAGACCCGTGCCAAGGCCAGCGCCTTCGTACGCCGCTTCATGGACGAGCACGGCTTCCTCGATATCGAGACCCCGATGCTGACCAAGGCCACCCCGGAAGGTGCCCGTGACTATCTGGTGCCGAGCCGCGTGCACAAGGGCAAGTTTTACGCCCTGCCGCAATCTCCCCAGCTGTTCAAGCAGTTGCTGATGATGTCCGGCTTCGATCGCTACTACCAGATCGTCAAGTGCTTCCGTGACGAAGACCTGCGTGCCGACCGCCAGCCGGAATTCACCCAGATCGACGTGGAGACCTCCTTCATGACCGCACCGCAGGTGCGTGAAGTGATGGAAGAGATGATCCGCAAACTGTGGCTGCACATCCTGAACGTGGATCTGGGCGACTTCCCGATCATGACCTTCGACGAAGCCATGCGTCGCTACGGCTCCGACAAGCCGGACCTGCGTCTGCCAATGGAGCTGGTTGATGTGGCTGATCTGCTGACTGCTGTCGAGTTCGCCGTGTTCGCAGGCCCCGCCAACGATCCGAAAGGCCGTGTGGCAGCCCTGAAAGTCCCGGGCGGCGCCGAGCTCTCTCGCAAGCAGATCGATGAGTACACCAAGTTTGTCGGCATCTACGGTGCCAAGGGTCTGGCCTGGATGAAGGTCAACGAAGCCGCCAACGGCATCGAAGGCGTGCAGTCTCCGGTTGCCAAGTTCCTCTCTGACGCCATCGTGCGCGAGATCCTGGCCCGTACCGGCGCAGCCGACGGCGACATCATCTTCTTTGGCGCTGACAGCAAGAAAGTGGTCTGCGATGCCATGGGTGCCCTGCGCCTGAAAGTGGGTCGCGATCTGGGCCTGCTGGAGAACAGCTGGAAACCGCTGTGGGTCATCGACTTCCCGATGTTCGAGGAAGATGGCGAAGGTGGTCTGGCCGCCATGCACCACCCGTTCACCGCGCCAAGCAACATGAGCCCGGCCGAGCTGAAAGCCAACCCTGTGGGTGCTTACGCCAACGCCTACGACATGGTGATCAACGGCTACGAAGTGGGTGGCGGCTCTGTCCGTATCCACAACAGCGAGATGCAATCCACCGTGTTCGATATCCTGGGTATCACCCCGGCCGAGCAGCGCCTGAAGTTCGGCTTCCTGCTGGATGCGCTGAAGTACGGTACCCCGCCGCACGCCGGTCTGGCCTTCGGTCTGGACCGCCTCAGCATGCTGTTGACCGGCACCGAAAACATTCGGGACGTCATCGCCTTCCCGAAAACGACCGCGGCCGCCTGTCTGATGACAGACGCCCCCAGCCTTGCCAACGCCGCCCAACTGGGTGAGCTGGCGATTGCAACCACCGTCAAGGGCGACGAGTAAGCCGATACCGGCACCGGAGGCCGCCGCCGTGCGGCCTCTGTGTTTCCCTTGGGTTAGTCATGATCAGTGTTACTGATATTTAAAAAATAACGGAGAGTCTCTATGGCAGGTCACAGTAAATGGGCCAACATCAAACACCGCAAGGCCGCTCAGGACGCCAAGCGTGGCAAGATCTTCACCAAACTGATCCGCGAAATCACTACCTCCGCGCGTCTGGGTGATGCCGATCCCGCCAACAACCCGCGTCTGCGTGCTGCGGTGACTGCCGCCCTGACCAATAACATGACCCGCGACACCATCAACCGTGCCATTCAGCGTGGCGCCGGTGGTGGCGATGGCGAACAGCTCGAGACCATCGTATACGAAGGTTACGGCCCGGCTGGCTCTGCCGTGATGGTAGAGTGCCTGACCGACAACCGTAACCGTACCGTAGCCGAAGTGCGTCACGCCTTCAGCAAGTGCGGTGGCAACCTGGGTACCGACGGCTCCGTAGCCTATCTGTTCAGCAAGAAAGGTCTGCTGACCTTCGTGGGTGTGGACGAAGATGCCCTGATGGATGCTGCGCTGGAAGCGGGCGCCGATGATGTGGTCACTGAAGAGGATGGCACCATCGAGGTGTATACCACCCCGAACGACTTCGGTACCGTGCTGGACGGTCTGGAAGCTGCCGGCTTTAAGGCCCAGAGCGCCGAAGTGACCATGATCCCCTCCACCGAAGCGGAGCTGGATGCAGAAACTGCACCCAAGCTGATGCGTCTGATCGACATGCTGGAAGATCTGGACGATGTGCAAGAGGTTTACCACAACGGCTCCATCTCCGATGAAGTCGCTGCGACCCTCTGATCGCTGAATCGTGCTCTCCCGATGGCAGCCTGATGGCTGCCATTTTTTTATCTTTGCATCGTGGCAACTGCTGATGTGTCAGTTGAGCACCCAGTGCAACAACTCGATAATCCATCTTTGGGTATCAGCTACAGCACCTGACTCAAGAACTGGCGCAGACGCGGGGAGGGGGGATTGTCGAAGAAGTCGGCCGGTTTTTCATCTACCAGCAGTTCGCCACTCTCCATAAAGAGCACCCGATCCGCTACCTCGCGGGCAAAGCCCATCTCGTGGGTCACCACCACCATGGTCATCCCTTCGCGGGCCAGCCCCTTCATCACATCCAGCACTTCCCCCACCATTTCGGGGTCGAGCGCACTGGTGGGCTCGTCAAACAGCATGATGCGTGGCTGCATGGCGAGCGCCCGAGCGATGGCCACCCGCTGTTGCTGACCGCCGGAGAGTTGGGAGGGATAGCTGGCCGCTTTCACCGACAGCCCCACTTTCAGCAGCAGCGCCTTGGCTCTGTCTTCGGCCTCACGGCGCGACAGGCCACGCACCTTCTGCGGGGCGAGGCAGATATTATCCAGCACCGTCAGGTGGGGGAAGAGGTTGAAGGACTGAAACACCATGCCCACCTCTTCCCGCAGCTTGTTGACATCGCCCGGCTCGGTCAGGCAGATGCCGTCGACTACTATGTTGCCGTCGTTGATGGTCTCCAGCTGGTTGAGGGTGCGCAGGAAGGTGGACTTGCCCGAGCCACTGGGGCCGACGATCACCACCACTTCCCCTTCGGCCACCTGGGTGCTGACATTTTTCAGGGCGTGCACTTCGCTACCGTAGAACTTCTCTACACCGGTCGCTTTGATGATTGGATCAGTTGCTGCGCGCATATTTCGCCTCCAGAAAACGAACCGGGAAGGCGAAGGGGGTGCCAGTGATGGCTGCACTTCTCGATGCCTGTAGCACCTTGATGATGGGATCAGTTGCTGCGTGCATATTTCACCTCGAGACGGCGTACCAGGAAAGAGAGGGTGCCGGTCAGCACCAGATAGAGCAGGGCCACGGTAAACCACACTTCGAACGGGCTGAAGGTGGAGCTCACCACCTCGCGCCCCGCCTTGGTCAGATCGGTGATGGAGATGACCGAGACCAGCGAGGAGTCCTTGATCAGGTTGATGAACTGGCCTGCCAGCGGTGGCAGCACCCGCTTGAACGCCTGCGGCAGGATGACATAGCGCATGGTCTGGGCGGAGGTCATTCCCAGGCTGCGGCCCGCCTCCATCTGCCCCTTGTGAATGGAGCTGATGCCGGCGCGGACGATCTCCGCCACATAGGCACCGGTAAAGACCGCCAGCGCGGCGACCCCGGCGGTGAAGCGATCGAGGTTCAGCACGGTGCCGATAAAGAAGTAGACGATGAAGATCTGTACCAGCAGCGGCGTGCCGCGGATGAGCTCAACGTAGGTGACCGCCAGATTGCGCAGGGCGGGATTGGGGGAGAGACGCGCCAGCCCGGCCAGGGTACCGAGCAGGATGGCGAAGATGCCCGCCACCAGCGAGAGCTTGACGGTGACCCAGACGCCCCAGGCGATGGGGCCTGCGGTCCAGCTCAGTTGGGTGTCGAGGGTATCGCCACGAAAAACGGTATCCCCTTCGGCGACTTGTACGCCGGTACTGGCGATGGCTTGCCGCACATTGGGATCGAGATCGTCTTGCAGGAACAGCTTGCCCTTCTCGGCCTCGCTGGTGCCCGCCATCACGGTGCCGTCAAATTCGGCGAGATTCTTCTGCTCCGCCTGATAGGCGATGTATTGGGGAATGCGTTCCCAGCGCCAGGTGTAATCCACTGACTGGACAGCCTTGTAGATGCCGAATACGGCAACCAGCAGCATCAGCAGGAAAACCCCATGCCAGAGTAGCTGATTGGGCTGTTTTTCCATCTGTCTTGTCGGTTTGGGTGTGTGCACAGTCACAACCTCTTCTCGTTATTGTGTGGGGAGCTGCGTGGTGCAGGGGCGGCATGTGCCGCCCCCTGGAGGTTATTTGAGCTGATTCAGCCAGGCGTTGGATTCGAACCACTTCTTGTAGAGACGGTCGTAGCTGCCATCGCCCTTGATCTGGCGCAGGTAGTTGTTGAACCAGTTGAGGGTGTCCTGATCCCCTTTGCGGATGGCCCAGGCCAGCGGCTCGAAGGTGAACGGCTTGTCGAGGTGTACCACGGCGCCCTTGTTCTGGGAGGCGAAAATAGCGTTGTAGGGCAGGTCATAGACGAACGCATCGACCTTGCCGTTGATCACTTCCAGCTTGGCGTCATCCTGAGTTTCAAACTGCAGCAGGGTGGCTTTGGGGATCAGGCGCTTGACTGCCTGCTCGCCGGTGGTGCCGAGCTTGACCGCGATCTTGTATTTCGGGTCGTTGAGGTCGGTGAAGGATTTGATTTCGCCCGCCTTCTCTTTGCGCAGGACGATGGTCTGGCCGACCACGATGTAGGGATCGGCAAAGTTGACCCGCAGGTTGCGCTGGGGAGTGACGGTCATGCCGCCCATGATGACGTCGAACTTGTTGGTCAGCAGCGCCGGAATGATGCCATCCCAGGCGGTGTTGACGAATTCGACCTTCACGCCCATTTCTTTGGCGACCATCTTGGCGAGATCCACATCAAAGCCGATGTATTGGCCCTGCTTGTTGGTCATCTCGAAGGGTTGATAGCCTGCATCGAAGCCGACTCGCAGCACGCCGCGTTCGAGTACGGCATCCAGGGTGGAGGTGGGGGCAGGGGTCGGGGCCGCCGTGGCGATCCCGCAAAACAGCAGGGTAGAAAGAATCAGTTTTTTGATCATAAGTGACGTCTCTGTCGGTGGTGTGTTCGGCCTTGAACCTGATCCCGTGCGACTCCGTGGCACAAGAGACTGCTGCATCCGGCAACAGGCAAGACAGGATGAATGTCTTGAGCGGGACAAAAGCCCCATATGAGATGCTATGAATAGTGGTTGAGTGAAAAATGTACCAAAAACAGATTGTGTCAGAAGACTCAACAGGTTAGAGACATTTATTGCTCATGGCTTCATTCATAAAATCACACGAAAACAACATATCTATCTAATTGAGTGGGTTCAAGCCCAAATTATCCCCAAGACATTTTGTTACATAGAGAGGGGCTCGTATGTGGCTTGAGTCTGGTTGGGCTTATCTTTTTTGCATATCTCAAACCTGCTATAGCGGAATGGTGTGAGTTATCTGGTGGTGTGAAAAACAGACGAACAATATGTTTTTATTGTGAAAACAGTCAGGGTCTCTGGGTCTTGGCAAACGGTTCTCATATACTCACTTACCTCCCTCTGCCTGGTTTTGATATGGATGTCTCGTTGTTGCTGAAGCTGGATGTATTTACCCTGATGGTGATGGCATTGGGGGGATATAGCCTCGGGTTTATCACGCTCTCCATTATCTGGTCGACCCACCGGGAGATCCCGGGCATCGGGTTATGGTGGTGGTCCAGTCTCTGTGCGCTGGTGGCCCAGATACTTTTCTCGTTACAGGCATTTTTCCCCAGCTCCTCCGGCATCTGGCTGGCCAATACCCTGATCACTCTCTGCATTGTGTTGATGCCGCCGGCGCTGCAGCGCTTTTTCGGACAGCCCCCGAACTGGCGTGCTGGGGGGCTCTTTATGCTGGTCTATCTGCTGCTTCTGAGCTGGTGCATTGTGGAGGGGGGGATGGCGTCCCGGGTGTTGCTTGCTTGCCTGAGTTACATGGTGCTGGGTGCGGTGATCGTCTATCTGGTCTGGCGCCACGGCTACCCCCACTATCTGCCGGCGGTGATGGTCTTTACCCTGGTCAACGTGCTGCTCTACGCCTTCTACTTGATGCGGCTCTGGTTCCTCTGGCAGGACAACGTACAGATGCTGATGGATAAGAGCGGGGTCAATGTGCTGCCCTTCCTCTCCATGCTGATGGGTAGCTATCTTTCCACCTTCGGGGTGCTGCTGCTCTGTACCCAGTACCGTGCGCTGGCGCTGCGCCAGCAGGCTAGCCACGACCCTCTTACCGGTCTGCTCAACCGACGTGGCTTTATGGAGCAGCTGAAGCAGCAAAAGTGGGGTGACAGTGGCGCGCTGGCGGTGCTCGACATCGATGATTTCAAGCAGATCAATGACCAGCATGGTCATGAGGTGGGTGATCGGGTGCTGGCCGAGCTCGGTGCCTATCTGGGTAGTCAGCCCGATCTGGTGTGCAGTCGTTTCGGTGGCGAGGAGTTTGTGCTGCTCTTCTCGCAGCCCGGCGTGCTGGCCCTGCAGCGCTGCGAGGGATTGCTGGAGGAGGTCGCGAACCGCGACATGGGGGGGCTCTACATCACGGTCAGTATGGGACTCTCCCACTGGCAAGGGGAGTGGCACTTTGACCCTCTGTTCACTCAGGCCGACCATGCGCTCTACAGCGCCAAGCGGCAAGGCAAGAACCGGGTCTGTCAGGCTGGTCGGGAGGTGTAACTCCCGTTCAGTCCGGTATTACGTTATCTCGGCAGGCTGGGGGCGCGGTGCCTGCGCCTTGAGGAAGGGGAGCAGCAGCAGGGCCGAGACGCCTGCCGCCACCGAGATCACCACGAAGAAGCCGTTCCAGTGCCAGATCTCCATCACCTTGGCCAGCGGATAACCCGACAGCGCCGCCCCCATATAGGCGAACAGCCCGACAAAGCCGGTGGCCGCCCCCGCCGAGTTTTTGTGGGAGCACTCCGCCGCCGCCATGCCGATCAGCATCTGGGGGCCAAACACGAAGAAGCCGATGGTGAAGAAGCAGGCCGCCTGCATCACATAGCTGAAGAAGGGCATCAGCCAGAGCGACCCCACCGCCAGCAGGATCCCCACCGCAAAGATGAGGTTCATTGGGCCACGGTTGCCGTTGAACAGCTTGTCCGATCCCCAACCCGCCACCAGCGCACCGATAAAGCCTCCCACCTCGAACATGGAGATGGCCGAGTTGGCGCTCATCAGATTGAAGCCGCGCTGCTCGGTCATGTAGAGATTGCCCCAGTCATTGATGGCGGTGCGCACCACATAGACCAGTACGTAACAGCAGGCGAGCAGCCAGATATAGGGGTTGCCCAGCACATATTTGCGCAGGATCTGGCGATGGGAGAGCCCCGCATCCTGGGTCTGTTGGGCCAGCTCCATGGCGTCTTTGCGCCACTCGCCCACTGTGGGCAATCCCATGGCGCTCGGGGTATCGCGCAGTCGCCAGCAGAGGAACAACCCCGCGATGATGGCGATAAGGCCGGGCACTATCATGCCGTAGCGCCAGCCATGTTGCAGGGCGATGGTGCTGACGATGAGAGGGATGAGCGCCCCGCCGACGTTATGGGCTGTGTTCCAGGCCGACCACCAGACGCCGCGCTCGGTGCGCGAATACCAGCTGGTAAGCAGCTTGGAGCAGGGGGGCCAGCCCCAGCCCTGGAAGAAGGCGTTGGCGACCCAGAGGGCGGCAAACATCCAGAGTGCCGACGAGAGGCCGAACAGGATATTGATGACTCCGGTGGCCATCAGTCCGACACCCATAAAGTAGCGCGGGTTGGCGCGGTCACTGATGATGCCGGAGAAGAACTTGGAGCAGCCGTAGGTGATGTAGAACAGAGTCCAAAGCATGCCGATATCGGACTTGTCCAGCATGCCGCTCGCCAGCATGTCCGGCATGGCGAAGTTGAAACTCTTGCGAGTGAAGTAGAAGACCGCGTAGCCCAGATACATGGTCAGCAGCAGGTGCAGCCGCCAGTGGCGATAGGTGGCGTCGATCTCGCCCTGATCCCGGATAAGGGGCCGGGGCGGCGCGCTTCTCATAAAACTCAGCACAGGCAGGCCCTCTGGTGGTGATTAGCCATGACTCTCTTCCCGTCTGCGACTGGGCAGGTTGACCGTCAGTTGGGTGCCGTGGATGCAGGAGAGTTGCAGACTGCCCCCGAGGGCCTGTACCCGCTCGCGAATACCGAGCAGGCCATAGCCCTGTTGCGGGCGGCTTTCCGGCAGACCGCGGCCATCATCTTCCAGCACCAGTTGCAACTGCTCGCCGCTGGTCCGGGCGCGAATGGTGACCGAGTGGGCGTTGGCATGTTTGACCACGTTGTTGAGCCCCTCCTGACAGACCCGAAACAGGGTGACCCGCTGGGCATCCGAGAGATCCCCATCCGCCAGCTGCCACTCCAGACGGGTGACGATGCCGTGACGTTCCAGCTCCAGCTCCCGCAGCAGTGCCCGTACCGCCTGTTCGAGAGTCATGTCGTCGAGCTGACGCGGGCGCAGCCGCCCGAGCAGACCGCGTACCGCGTCATAGATCCCGAGCGACAGCGTGTCGATCAGGGCGCTGCTCTGGCCCACCCCGGCATTATCGGGGGCGAGGCGGCGCACTATGCCAGCCTGGGTTCGAATGGCGGTGATGGTCTGGCCGATGTCGTCGTGCAGCTCGCGCGCCACCTCCTTGCGGATGCTCTCCTCGGTCTCCAGCAGCCGCTCGGTGAGCTGGCGATTGTGGGCGAGCTGGCAGGTCAGCGCCTGATTGAGTTCGCGCTGGCGCTGGATCCCGGCACCCAGCAGCAGACCGGTGAGGCTCTGGGCCAGCAGGGAGAGCAGCAGATCGAGGGGGTGATCGTGCCAGGCCTGACTGGCCAGCAGGGCGATGGTATTCATCAGGGTGGCGAGCAGCGCCCCTTGCCAGCCGTAGCGCCACGCCATGGCGATGATGGGGATGGCCAGACAAAACGGGGTAAAGCGCACCAGCGAGTTGGGCAATCCCAGTTGCAGCCAGAGGCTCAATACGAACAGCAGCAGATACCAGACCAGATGGCGAAAGCGCCACTCTACCGGCTGATCCACCAGCGCAGGCCCCAGCGGCACCCAAGTGGCGCGGGTGAGGTAGTGCCAGATCAGCATGCAGGTGGAGGTCAGCGTCAGCCCGCCGGTCAGGCTGAGCAGCAGGGCCGAGAGGCCATCTTCCCCGGCCAGATGCCAGAGCAGGGCTTGCAGCAGCGCCGCCGCCGTGACGGTGGCGAGCAGCAGCAACAGTTGCTGCCAGTCGTTGCGCACCTGCTGGCGGCGGGCAATGAGCAGCGGTAGCAGGGTCAGCAGACTGCCCGCGACCAGCCAAGGCCAGTGGGGCAGCCCCACTTCCAGATTGAGCCAGTAGAGCAGCAGCCCTTCGCACAGCAACAGCGGCGGCCAGTAGTGGCCGGGACTTTGCAGCAGCAAGCCAAGGCGCAGGCCGAAGGGGAACAGCAGCACCGCCAGCGCAGGGCCACCCGCCAGATGAAGGCTGATGCTCCAGAGACAAAACCAGCCGGCGGCAAAGATGAAGCAGGCCGCCAGCGCGATGGCGACATAGCTGGCAAAACGGGAGATCACCAGCTATCCAGCATGCGGTGGGCCAGCTCGACGTTGTTGCTGACTTTGAGCTTGTCCATCAGGTTGGCGCGATGGACGTGAACCGTCTTGGGGGAGAGGCCAAGTTGCTCGGCAATGGCCTTCACCTCCAGCCCCTGTGCCAGCAACTGGGCAATCTCCCGCTCCCGATTGGTAAGGGGATCCCGGCTGCTGCTGGCCAGCTTCTGGGCGATGTCGGGGGTGAGGTAGCAGCCGCCGAGCGCGGCGGTGCGCACGGCAGCGATCAGCTCGTCCGGACTGCAGCGCTTGGAGAGAAACCCCTTGGCGCCGGTTTGCAAGGCCTGCTCGATGAGGGCCGGGCTGTCGTGCACCGAGAGCATCACAACCGCAAGGCCAGAGGGGAGCTGCTTGAGCAGATCCAGCCCCGATTGGTCGGGCATCGAGATGTCGCAGACGCAGACGCGCGCCCCGCTGCCGGGCAGGCCGGCAAGGGCATCGCTGGCGGAGCCGAATTCGGCGACCACCTGCAGGTCTGGCTCCAGATTGAGCAGTTGGGCAAAACCGGATCGGACGATCTGGTGATCGTCGATGAGGGCAATTTTTATCATGATGTCAGCCTGAAATTCGGTGCGTCATGACCATGACGCGGCCAACAAGATACCTGCCCCCCGAGTCAGGCTCAAGCAGCAGCAGGAAAAGGGGCTAAAAACCGGGGGGCAAGGTGCGCAAAGCTTGATCGGGATCAGCTGGCAAGGGCGAGCAAGCGGGCTGATCAACAGGGGGATGACCAGCCCGGGGGACTCAGCGGTGCAGCTCGCCGGCGCGCTCCGGCTGATAGACCACTTCCAGAATTTCGACCTCGATGGTGCGACCGGCCGGGCCTGGCCAGGCGATGCTGTCGCCCACTTTCAGGCCGAGCAGGGCGCTGCCTACCGGCGCCAGTACCGAGATGTTGCTCTCGTCGCCCTTGGCATCGCGCGGGTAGACCAGGGTGAGGCAGAACTCGTTGCCGCTGCTCTGCATCTTGAAGCGTACCTTGCTGTTCATGGTGACCACGTCCGGCGGCATGTCGGCTGGTTCGCGGATCTCGGCGCGGTCCAGCTCCTCTTGCAGGGCCAGATGCTGCGGGTGGTTGCCGAGCAGTTGTTCAATACGGTCCAGATCAAGGCTGGAGATAACCAGATGAGGTTGTTTCATAAGATATTCCTTATCAATAGCGGATAGGCCCATACCGGCGGGTGCAGGTTGGCCATCACGCAAAGTGTTACAAAAATGGATTCAACAGGTTCAATCGATTGAAAATGCCATGCCCCCAAGCGACTCGCGGCCGAAGGAGCGAGGCGGGGGCTCAGCAGGGTGTGAGCAAATGCGAGGAAATAGCGAGTATTTTCATGGGGCTACCATAACCATTCTGGCTGGCCTTGGCAACCGCGATTGAGTGACTACTCAGGAGCCTGATAGTTGTACTGACGGATGATCCGCGTGAGCGAGCCATCACGGCGCATCTCGTCGATTACGGCTTGCCAGCGCTGCGCCTGTTTGAAGGGGAAATCCTTATGAGCGGCCAGGAACAGTTGGGTGTTCATTAACACTTCCCCGCGAACCAGCTGTTGTGATGAGCGTTTGTCTTGTTGTTGGGCATACAGGATGACATTCCATGCGGCGACCCAGGCATCAATGCGACCGCGATGGAGTTTATGAGCGTTTAGTTGCTCATCTGCTACTGTCTCTCCCCGGATCCCGATGCGTTGTTTGAGTAGGTGTTGACCAAACGAGTAGCGCAGCACGCCCACATCAAGGTTCTTCAAATCGCTGCTTTTCAGTGCTTTTGGGTGAAACCGGCGATCGCTGACGATCAAAAACTGTTCATCGAGGATGGGCGTTACCCACTGATAGAGGTGCTCTCGCTGACTGCTTCGCACGGGCGGTATCATCAAGACATCGGGGCGGTGAATTGTCTGGGTCAGTGCACGTGGAAGTGGCATCAGCTCGATAGTAAGCGGCTCGTCTAGACGGCGGGCTGCTTCCTCCATGATCTCGATACCCACCCCGCTGGGTTTACCATGGGAGGACTGAATGACGTAAGGGGGCAGCTCGGCCGCCACCAGCACAATAGCCTGGGCACCGGTGTTCACCAGCAATAACAGTAGGGCAAAAAAGGGCAGGCAGAGAGCGCGCATCAAGGTCGTGAGCCAGAGTCGAATATGCAGAGTGTAACATTCCTGCCTGCGTTGTCGTTGTGCCCGCTGAGAGGTTGGGATCTCAGTCGAAGAAATCCCGCAGATCGCGCACTTCGTAATCAGCGAGTTGCTGCCAGGGGAGCTGAGCAGGCAGCTTGCGCAAGGTCACCTCCATCCGGTAGCTGCGATAGCCATCGAGGCTGGCCGATTCGACCACCAGCGGGATCTGCCACTGACTCGACCAGAGAATGCGGGTTCGTTGCTGCCCTTCGCGTTTTTCATACCAGCGGGCCTGCTCGGGGGCGGCCTCATCCAGCGGGGTCATCCCCTCGATCAGCCCCGGGTTGACGAGATGGCGGATCCGCGGCCAGTCGGGCTTGAAGGCCACCTGGCCATACTCTTCCACCGGCACTTCAACCAGCTGGTTGTGCCAGCTGTCGGCATAACGCAGTTGCAACTCACCTTCATCACTGCGACTGACCCAGCGGGCTGCCATCTGGTGGGTAAAGTGCTTGTGGCCGGGGGTTGCGTCGTGAGTGGCGTGATAGGCACGGGCAAGGGGGAGGGGAATGAGCCGCTGGCTCCACACCTGATTGCCCACGCGCAGCCACTTCTCTTGCCAGACACTCTCTCTGGCGATGCCATCGCTGCCGGTGTTCCGGTCGTGATAGCTGATCCGGGCGGCGAGGTCCGGGGGCGTGTCGTCAGCATGCAGGGGGAAGGCGAGGGTGCTGCCAAGCAGCCATAACGAAAGCAAAAGTCGCATCATCATCTGTCGCTCGAAAGAGCCGGGGCCCGGGCCGCTGAGTCGATTGCTCAGATGCACCCAGGCCCCTGCTGCTTACAGGCCGAGCGCCTCCCGCAGTTTGCCAAACACCTTGGTGTTATCCAGCGTGCCTTTGAAGCGGTTGCTGCCGGCGCCATCGGCAAACAGCATCACATCGCCGCCTCCGTGGGTTTCCGATGTCAGTTTGACGCCGGTCTCCTGCAGATAGTCATTAGCCATCACCTGATCGCTGGTGAGGACCGGGCGTACATCGGGGCGGTTGGGGCCGTTACCGAACACCAGGGTGGTGAAGGGCTTGCCATCCACGTCGTTCTGGGTCGAGCCATCGCCATTTTTCACCAGATCCAGCACCGGATTGCCCTTGGCGGAGTAGCCGTTAATGGTCATGGTGTGGTCATGGTCGGCGGTGACCACGATCAGGGTATTGTTGAGATCCACTTTACCCAGCGCCGTCTTGACCGCCTCATCCAGTGCCACCGCGTCGGTGAGCGAGCGCTTGGCGTTGGTGCCGTGCAGGGCGTGATCGATCCGGCCGCCTTCTACCATCAGGAAGTAACCCTGACTGTTTTTGCTCAGCAGATCGATCGCCTTGGCGGTCATTTCGGAGAGGGACGGCTGGGTATTGGCTGCCCCCTTGGCGACCCGATCCAGCTCGTAGTCGAGGTGGGATTTACTGCTGAACAGGCCGAGCACCTTGCCGCTGGTGACCTTGGCCAGTTCACTTTGAGTGGTGACATAGCTGTATCCCTGTGCCTTCATCTCGGTGGTCAGGTCGCGGTTGTCATTGCGACCGCCCTTGTTGCTGGCGCTGTAGGGGGTCCAGTGGTTGGCACCACCACCCATCAGCACATCGACCCCATCCTTGAGGGCACTGTTATAGCCAGCGCCCCCAGGAACGGCCTGTGCGGCGATGTCATAAGCGGCATCCCGATGGCAGATGTGGGCGTAGGTGGCCGCCGGGGTAGCGTGGGTCAGCTCGGTGGTGGTGACGGCTCCGACCGATTTGCCTGCCGCCTTGGCCAGCTCCAGGATGGTGGGTACCGGCTTGCCGTTATCGCTGCTGCAATTGTTGACGGTTTTGTTGCCATTGACGTCTTTGCCGGGGGCGACGGCTTTGGTGTCGCTGCTCATGGCGATCACCTCGTTGTTCATCTTGACCCCGGTGGTGTAGGCCGCCATGGAGGGGGCCGAGTCGGTGGTCTGGGCATCGTTGGAGAAGGTCTTGATGCGGGCACTGCGCGGCAGTTTCATCATCTCCAGATTGCCCTCTTCCCCCACCTTGAACAGGCGGGTGGCGGTGAGCACGGTGGGGCCCATGCCATCACCGATAAAGAGAATGACGTTTTTGGCATCACCGGCTTGTGCCTGGGAGGTTGCGCCCAGCGCACTGAACAGGGCGGCGCAGACCAGCGTGTGCTTGATGGATGTGTTCATCTGTTTGCTCATGAAAGTGCTCCTTACAGCTTGGCCGCAGCCTTGATCTTGCCGAACACGGCGGTGTTATCGAGTGAGCCATGGAAGCTGTCAGCCCCCTTGCCGATGGCGCCGAGGAAGACATCGGTGCCGCCGTGGGTCTCATTGCCGATTTCGCCTACCTTGACCACCACTTCCTGGTGGTAGTCATTGGCGGAGACGGTGGCATCGTCGAGCGGGGCGACGCTGCTGCGCGGGCCATCCACCCGGTTGTAGCCGTTGCCAAAACCTATGATGGTGTAGGGCATGCCCTCGCTATCCTTGCTTGGCTCGCCAGTCTCGTAGTTCTTCACCAGCCCGAGTACGCCGGGGTTGTCGGCGGTGGTCTTGCCGGTGCGCTTGGCATAGCCGTTGAGCACGAGCGTGTGGTCGTGGTCGGCGGTGACCACGATCAGGGTGTTTTTCAGCTCGGGGTCGCTCTTTTTTACCTCGTCGATGGCGGCCTTGATGGCGTTGTCGAAGGCGATGGTGTCCTGCAGCGCCCGCTTGGCGTTGGTGTCGTGCAGGGCGTGGTCGATGCGACCCCCTTCCACCATCAGGAAGTAACCCTTCTCTTTGCCCTTGAGCTGCTTGATGGCGGCCAGGGTCATCTGGGCCAGTGACGGCTCGCTGGCGGGACGGTCCAGGTCATATTTCATGTGGCTGGAACCAAACAGACCCAGCAGCGGTTTGCCCGCATCGGCCTTGTTCAGCTCATCCAGATTGCTGGCAAACTGGTAGCCCTTGGCCTGCATTTCGCTGATGAGGTTACGGCCATCCTCCCGCTTGCCCTTGTCGGCTTTGGGCAGGAAGAAACTGCTGCCGCCACCGAGCACCACATCCAGTCCCTCCTTGAGGGCGCTGTTGTAGCCTTTGCCGCCCGGTACCAGCTGGACGGCGATATCTGCCTCCAGATCCCGGTTGCAGATATGGGCATAGGTAGCCGCCGGGGTGGCGTGGGTTACCCGGGTGCTGGTTACCACACCGGTGCCGCGGCCATCGGCTTTGGCCAGCTCCAGCAGGGTAGTCACTGGCTTGCCGGCGCTCTTGCTGCAGTCGCTCTCATAGGTGGCGTCGCCGTCCATGCTGATGACGCCGTTGTTGCTCTTGACCCCGGTCATGTAGGCCGCCATGGAGGGGGCCGAGTCAGTGACCTGGGCATCGTGGGAGAAGGTCTTGATAAAGGCCGTCTCTGGCAGGGTATCGATGGTGAGATCACCCTCTTCGCCGACACCGTAGATGCGGGCCGCCGTCAGGGTGTTGAGGCCCATGCCGTCACCGAGGAAGAAGATGACGTTGGTGGGTTGGGCTGCGGGCTTGGTCGCCACCGTGTCATTGTCTGATTTGCAGCCGGCAGCCAGGGCGGCGCCGATCATCACTGCAAGTCCTGCCATTTTTCTCATTGGGGTTCGCTCCTTGTAAAACCTGAGCGCAGCCTAGAGGGGGCAGATGACACTTTTACTGACTATCGGTGACGGTTGTGTGAAAAAGTGATGAAAATGTTACACTATATCAATGTGTTATCTATCAATTGAGCCAGTTGGTCCGGTCGCTTCCGGCAAGGTTGCTCCACCTCGGCGGTTTGCTGATTTGATGAGGTGATGGTTAGAATGACCTGTCAAAAGAGGCCCGCAGCAGGTAAAATGCGCCCCCTTCGTTCGATGCCCGCGGCAGAGCGCCTGTTGTTCCATGCGCCCGCCCGCAGCCCCCACAGAGAGTAACGGATATGTCCATCAACTGGTTCCCCGGTCACATGCACAAGGCCCGCAAAGAGATTGCCGAGGTCATGCCCCAGGTCGATGTGATCATCGAGATGCTCGATGCCCGCATCCCCTTCTCCAGCGAAAACCCGCTGGTGCCCGAGCTGCGTGGTGATACCCCGGTGATCAAGGTGCTGAACAAGGCGGACCTGGCCGATCCGGCGATCACCGATCTGTGGGTGGCGCACATGGAAAAAGAGAAGGGGATCAAGGCGCTGCCGCTGACGCAACAAGAGCCGGAGAAGATCAAGCAACTGCTGACTCTCTGCCACGAGATGTTGCCGGAGCGCAATTTTGAGCTGCGCGGCGTGCGGGCGATGATCATGGGGATCCCCAACGTGGGCAAGTCCACTCTGATCAATACCCTGGCCGGGCGCATCATCGCTCGCACCGGCAACGAGGCGGGGGTGACCAAGTCCCAGCAGCGGATCAAGCTGGATAACAACGTTATCCTGACCGATACCCCGGGTTTTCTCTGGCCCAAGCTCAACCCGCCCTCCTGCGGTTATCGTCTGGCCATCACCGCGGCCATCAAAGACACTGTGTTCGACTATGCCGATATCGCCATGTTCGCCGCTGACTACTTCATCAAGGCCTATCCGGAGCGGATCAAGGCGCGCTACCAGATTGATGAGTTGCCCGAGACCGAGATCGAGCTGCTGGAGATGATCGCCCGCCAGCGGGCGTTTATGCGCAAAGGGGGGCTGGCCGACTTGCACAAGGCGTCCGAGATCCTGATTAACGAGTTCCGCTCCGGCTTGCTTGGCCGCATCTCGCTGGAGACGCCGGAGATGGTGAGCGTCGAGATTGTCGAAGCCGCCGCAGAAGCCGAGCAAAAAGCCAAAGAGAAGGCCGAGCGGGAAGAGGAGCGTCAGGCCCGCGCCCGTCGCAAGTACGCCCGCAAGCGTCAGAAATAGTTATCCTCAGGCGTCCCGAGCTTGCCTGACAACGAGCGAGCTTGTTTGACCGAGATGACGAAACACGAAGAGGCGACCCTAGGGTCGCCTCTTCTGTTTTATCTGGTGAAGTGCCCGCCCACTTCTGATGGGGTGTCCGCGCTATCAAGCCATGCCATCAGCCAAAACGGTGGCGCGCTATTTCAAACAGCGACATATGAAGCGGGATCAGCTGTTGCCAGTCGCGGCGATAGCCGCCACCAGGCACAGCGGCGACAGGCAACCCATGCTTGATTGCACAGTCAAATACCATGGCATCGCGCAGGCGAACCCCTTCATCGCTCAAGGAGAGATAACCAAGCTCGTCGGCATGATGCACATCGACGCCTGCCTGATAGAGGATGAGATCCGGCGAATAGAGCCGCAGTGCCAGCGAGAGTGCTTGTTGCAGTGTGGTGAGATAGGCATCGTCCGTCATGCCGCTTGGCAGCGGAAAGTCGAGGTGAGAGGTGGCTTTGTGATGGGGAAAGTTGTGCTCCCCATGGAGGGAGAGGGTGATGATATCGCGCCGTTCGGCGCACAGGGCCGCACTGCCATCCCCCTGATGCACATCGAGATCGACGATCAGCACCTGTTCACAGTGCCCCTCGTCGAGGCAAGCCTGGGCGGCAATCACCAGATCGTTGAACAGACAAAAACCGCTGCCGTGATCCCGATGGGCGTGGTGGTAGCCACCGGAGATCTGCAAGCCGCAGCCCTGCTCAAGCGCATAGCGGCTGGCGGCAATGGTGGCTCCCACCGAGCGCAAGGTGCGCTCCATCAGCATGGGTGACCAGGGAAAACCGATCTTGCGGATGGCGCGATCTTCCAGCTGGCCGCTCAGGGCCGCCGCGACATAATCGGCATCGTGAATGCGACAGATTTGCTCCCGGGTAGCGGCGGGCGCTTCGCCAAGGGGGTAACCCTGTACCTGCAGGCGTTCAAACAGCCCTTGATACTTGGCCAGCGGGAAGCGATGGCGCTCGGGTAGCGTCAGGGAGGAGTAGAGGAGGTGATAGAAAATGCGCAACGACATGGTGCCATTCTCCCTGGCAAGGTGGCGCTTTCTATATATGAAATCAGCAGATGAATCCATGTATGTACTCCCTATATAAAGGGGAAGTGGCAGCGCATAAATCAAGACGCGTCGTGAGTGAGACCGCAGGATATGGAAAAGGGGAGCTTGGCTCCCCTTTTCAGTCAATATTTCAGCCCGGCTTATTGCTGCTGGATAACCCAGATCTGGAAGGCTTTGCGGGTTTCCGCATCGGCCTTGTTGTACCAGTTTTGCAATTGGGTCAGGGCTTCCGGATTGCTTTGAGCCTTGCTGGGGGCAACCTGAACCGGTGCGCTGGCGGCAGCCATCACGGCAGCAGTAGAGACGGCAACGGTTTTGGGCTGGTTGAAGGCTTTGCCCATGTTGATCAGCTCTTGCTGATAGTCACGGGTCAGCTGGAAGCCCTCTACTTTCGGCATCACGAACTGTTCGCTACTCACTTGCTGACCACTGACCTTGTCTTTCAGCGTGACTTTCTGATCCTTCAGGAATTGTTTGGCTTCTGCTTCGTTGCGGGGCTTTTTATAGTCCAGCACCAGCTGCTGGTTGTCGGCAGCGGTGAAGTTCAGCACCAGCGGCTCGGCGGTCACCAGCTTGATTTCGTCTCGATTAGAATAATTGCCTTCAAATGCAACCACGAGCTGATGTTTACCAACGCTAAGTGGAAACTTTTTGGTGTTATCGAGTAATGAGGGATTGATTGCTTGACCATCGATCAGCTGGACGACATACGGGGTGGTCACTTCCAATTGGGCATCAGCAAGGGCGCTACCGGCCCACAACAGACCAGCCAGCGCCGGTACCAGAACAGTCAGTTTCATTTCATCTCCTTGAACAGTCAGGCGATTGCCCACTGAAAACAGGGGCTCATTTTTACAGGTTTGGCCTACTGCGGCAATGGCTCTTTCTGGTGCTCGATGTTTGCGCTGCTGTCAGTTTGTTTGTCAATAGCGGCAGACTGATTTACTCGATCCGCCGTGTAAACGGGGGGAGAGCATCAAGCAACCCCTTGCCATAACGTTTGGTCAGCAGGCGGCGGTCGAGAATGGTGACCCGTCCCCGATCAGCCTCTTTGCGGATGAGGCGGCCACAGGCCTGGATAAGCTTGCGCGATGCCTCCGGCACTGTCAGTTGCAGAAAGGGGTTCCCCCCTCGCTGCTCCACCCACTCGGCGGTGGCCTCCTCGACCGGCGAGTTGGGTACCGCAAAGGGGAGTTTGGTGATCACCAGATTGGTGAGATAGTGACCCGGCAGATCCAGCCCCTCCGAGAAGCTGCCGGTACCAAACAGGATGCTGGCCTGACCGCCATCGCATTTTTGTTTGTGCAGGGTGAGCAGGGCATTGCGGGAGGCTTCCCCCTGCACCAGCAGTGATAGTCCCTTGGCTCGCAAGCCAACGGCCACCTCATTCATCTGGCGGTAGGAGGAGAAGAGCACCAGACTCGCCTCCTTGCCCGCCAAAATGCGTGGCAGCACGCTGATGAGTTCGTTGGTAAAGGCCGGCGAGTTGGGTTCGTGCTCCATCTTGGGCAGATAGAGCTCGGCTTTCTGATAGTCAAAGGGGGAGCGCAGGCGCAGATAGCGGGTACCATCGTGCTCCTTGAGCCCCACCTGATGGCGAAAATAACTAAAGGAAGAGAGGGCGGTGAGGGTCGCGGAGACCAGTACGGCACCTAGACATTTCGACCAGAGCCACTCCTCCAGCAGATAGCCCACCTCTATCGGTGAGGCGTGCAGCCAGATATCGCCGTCATCGCTCTTGGCCATCCAGCGGGCGAGCGGGGTTTTGCCGGTCGGCACATGGCGCCCCAGCATCTCCCAGAGGGCGCAGAAACTCTCCAGTCGCTGCAGATGAAAACCGCTCTCGGCCAGCAGGGGCTCGGCCTCCTTGCGGCGGATCTCACCATCTTTCAGCGCTTCACCGATGGCTCCTTGCATCCGATCCAGCGCCCGCAGCGCCTTCTTGCTCGACTCCTTGAGATTCTCTGCCAGCATGGGCAGGGGATCCGGCAATACCCCTTCGGCGAAACGGTAGTGGGGTTCACTGCCAAAAAGCCGATCGTTGGCGCTGAGCCACTGCTCGACCGCCTTCAGATCAGGCTGGATGGAGGCCAGTGCATCCTGCAGTTTGAGTTGGGGGTCGAGCAGGCTCTCCTTATTAAGAGTCCGCGCCAGCTTGCCTGCACTTTGTACCAGCTTCTCCAACCAGCGACGCGAGCCTTTGACGCTGGCCGACGCCGCGCCGTGATCCCGGGCAATGGTGGGCAGGTGATGGGCCTCATCCAGCACATAGATGCACTCATCGGGGGGCGGCAGAATGATGCCGCCGCCCATGGTCAGATCGGAGAGCAGTAGTGCATGGTTGACGACCAGCACATCGGCGCTCTCCATATCGTTGCGGGCGCGATGAAATGGGCAGTGCTGGTGATGGCTCAGCGCCTTGTTGCAGGTGTGGCGGTCGGCGGCGATGCGATCCCAGCAAGTGTCGGGAATGGGCTCCGGCCAGTTGTCCCGATCCCCGTCCCATTTACCATTGGTGTAGGCCTGCCACAGGGCCTGGTAGCGATCTTTGTCGCTGTCAGAGGGCTTGGACTTGCTCAGACTGCCAAAGTCGAGCTCGAAGTTGGCCATCTCGGCGCCACTGGCTGCCTGCTCCAGCAGATGCTCGCAGCAGTAGCGCTGACGCCCCTTGACCAGCATAAAGCGAAACGGCAGCTCGCTGTGGCGGTGGTAAAAGGGGAGGTCTTTGTGGATCAGCTGCTCTTGCAGAGCCACTGTGGCAGTGGAGATCACCAGCTTCTTCTGGGTGAGTCGCGCAACCGGAATGGCGCCCTGCGCATAGGAGAGGGATTTGCCGATACCGGTACCCGCTTCGGCAACCAGGATCCGGCGCTGTTTGTCGTACTCGCCGGTCAGGGTTTTGGCTATCTCGGCCACCAGAAAGTTCTGCTCTTTGCGCGGCACAAAACCGGGTAATCCATCCGAAATCTGGCGATAGGTTTGACGAATGGTGGCTTTAAGGCGAGTAGAGAGCATGAAGAGAAGGCCAGTTAGGGGTTAATCGAAGTACAAGGATACCCGCAACCCCTTGGTGAGGTCGAGGCAACAGCCATTATCACGGCAGTTTTACGCTGATCAGACCACTTTGGTTGTTTATCAGGTAGTTAGCGTTATTTGCATGAAAAATAGACTATTTTAGTCCAAATAATCAGCAGGATTAATTGTAAACGTTTTCCCGTTGGTTCTGCTTCAAGTGAGATGCGCATCACATTTTCATCTTGGTGACCATGATTTCCATAAAAAGTTCCAAGTTTTTTCATTGCGGTTCAAAAAATCCGGTGCTAGTCTCGGCGGCATAGTGATGCAAAGAACATCGCTAACACAGGGAATAACAACGACTTAGTGTTTAACTTACAGTAGGCATTGGAAACTATGAAAAAGACAATTCTGGCAATTGCTATCCCGGCTCTGTTCGCTTCCGCAGCCAACGCAGCTACCGTATATGACAAAGATGGCACCAAGTTTGATGTATATGGACGTGTTCATGCCGCCTATCAAGGCGAAGAAAACACTGCCGCATTGGACGAAAAGGACAATGGCGATCTCTTTTACAAAAAGAGCGATTCCACCACTAAAGGTGAAGTCTATACCTATGCCCGTACCGGTATGCAGGGTAAAGTTGCCCTGAACAACACTTGGTCTGCGATTGCTCAGGGCGAATGGCAACTGAGTTCAGAAAACAGCAAGCAAGATTCTCTTACTGCACGTCATGTTTGGGCCGGTTTTGATGGTTCTCAATATGGTAAGTTCATGTTTGGTCAGACCGATACTGCTTCTAAGTGGGGCGTACAAGATCGTGCCGATATCTTTGAAGAGCTGGGTAACGTTGCGAGCGTAAACGATGGTCGCCAAGAAGGTCAGGTTATCTACCGTGGTGAGTGGAATGGCGCTTTCTTCAATGCCTCCTACATCAGCAAAAATAGCAGTATGGATGAATTTGGTACAGAATTGTTGTCCAAATCTCTGACCTCTACATCAGTCGATAAAGACAGTAACAAGAAAGGACTGGAAGGCGGTTATGCTGTTGGTGCCGGTTATAACATGGCTAACGGCTTTGGCTTCGGCGTGAGTATCGAGAACAAAGAATTTGAACGTGGCACTTATCTGGGCGCAGAGAAAGACATCAATGGCAATATCACCGGTGCAACAATCAGCAACTTGAAGAGTAAAGATGACTGGGCGATCGGTACTTCTTACGCCTTTGATGCCTTCTATTTCGGCGCCATGTATAACGAATCCAAGCTGAAAGGCTTCGATGATGGTCAAGAGATTAAAGCGAAAGGCTTTGAACTGGCTGGTTCTTACACCATCGACTCCTGGAAACTGCTGGCTGGCTACAACAAGCTGGATGCTAAAGGTACCAATATTGACAGTGTTGTTGGTACAACAAATGATGTCGAGATCTTTGATCGCGTAATTCTGGGTGTTGAGTATGCCTTCACTTCCAACATCAAGTCTTATGCTAACTACGCAATCGAAAGCGCTGGCGAGAAAGATGACCAGTGGGAATTCGGCATGCAGTACAACTTCTAATAAGTTGCACGTGAGTAATATCCTGGCTTGAGTCTTTGACCTAGCTACGAATGGCCGAGATAATATCTCGGCCATTTTCTTTTTGGCGGCATTGCTATTGCGTAACGGAGTTCTGGTGAATCGCCAGATTGTAGTTTCTAGTGGCGTTGTTTCCCAAATCAACCATCAAGCAGCAACTGCCCCAGCCCCTGGTGACCGCTACACTCGGGGCTTTCTGACAGGTAGACCAAGGGTATTCAGCTTGTTTATGGCGCTAACATACGCCATGACTTCTCCCACTTGGCCGTTGTAGTTACGCAGACTGATTTTCCCCGCCAGCAATTGCTTGAGCCGATACATCGCCGTCTCTGCCAGCGAGCGACGGTGATACCCCGATATCTTCTTCCAGTGCGCCAGCCCTTTCTTGCGCATCACCAGCACGGCCTCATTTCTTGGATGCCCCTTTTTCCATAACCCCGCGCTCTTACGAGGCGGGATACAGGCTGTCGCCCCTTTGCGCGAGATAAGCTGATGGCTGGCTTTGCTGTCATAGGCACCATCCGCATAAACATGTCCCAGCTTACGCCGCAGAGGGTTGAGCAAGGTGGGCAACACCTCGGCATCATGGACATTTTCCAGTGAGACTTCCGCCGCCACGATATCGTGGGTCACCGGGTCTACCGCCAGATGCAACTTGCGCCACACTCGCCGCTTCTCCGAACCGTGTTTTCTGACCTTCCACTCGCCTTCCCCAAACACCTTCAGCCCGGTTGAGTCGATAACCAAGTCGGTAATACGTTCCTTTGGGGGCTGTCGATAAGCCACAGTCACCGAGCGTGCTCGCTTGCTGACGCAGCTATAGTCCGGTGCGCACAACGGTACATTCATCAACTCGAACAGGGAGTCTAGTAGTCCCTGAGTGGCCCGTAGAGTGAGGTTGAAAATCCCCTTGAGCATCAGGAAGGTACAGATGGTCTGGTCGGTGTAAAGCTGGCTGCGACCTCGGCGCCCATGATGGTCGTGGTGAAACCAGCTGTTCATGGCTTCGGCATCAACCCAGAAGGTGAGTGAACCACGGTTAATCAAAGACTTGTTGTATGTAGGCCAGTTGGTGATGGGGTGAAGCGACGTGCCCATGATGCAAACTTGAAGAGGATGGTGGTGATCAGATCTCCGAGTCCTCAGTAAGTTCCCTTCAAACTGCATCGATTTAGGCAACAACGCC
>NZ_JBFODU010000045.1:0-4786 GCF_040908505.1 Aeromonas sp. R1-2
TAATCCGGTGTTTTATGAGGATGAAGTCGATATAGACCTCAATCCCAAATTTGGGGCCGACTGGATGTTCAGAGCGCAGCAAAAGCGGGTTGTCACACCGGGACAGAACGCCAAACATTACCTGGCAGGCGTTCTCCATGCAGGCAACGGAAGAGTGCTTTACGTCAGCGGGATAAAGAAAAACTCATCGCTGTTTATCGCCATGCTGGAAAAGCTGCGTCACCACTACCGACGAGCCAAAACCATCACGCTGATCCTCGATAACTACATCATTCACAAAAGCAAGCAGACCGAGCGATGGTTGAAGAAGAATCCCAAGTTCTGCCTGGTATTCCAGCCAGTTTACAGTCCTTGGGTTAATCACATAGAACGGCTGTGGCACAAGTTGCATGAAACCATCACGCGCAATCATCAATGCAGAAGGATGGCCAACCTGCTGGCTCGAGTGAAACACTTCATGGATACCGTGTCTCCTTTCCCGGGGAATGGCTATGGCACAGCGAAGGTGTAGCACTATTAGGATCAGTTATTTAGCATTCATTGGTGGTATTACTAACACATATAAAGATATAGCCGCATATCGAGGACAGCCAAAACTAGGTCATTACATCATTCCAGACAAACAAGCTGTTCGAGGGATTGATGTTTAACTCCAGCATATTCGGCTAACAAACTGCTTAAGAGGGATTCGCAATGCTTGGCATTTTTAGGATGCTTTGGGTTTTGTGATTAAGTTGGTGTGCGGTAGCTTTCCTAGTGCATTACTCACCCCTTAGCAGAGCGTTAGGCGCAAGAAAAGTTTCAAATTATTTTAAGGATTGAAAAATGAATAAAAATATAGTGATTGAAGATCATGTTGTACCTCAACTATTCACTACGGCCATAGAGGCTTACGAGTTTGAACATAAGGCGCATAAAAATGGTAAATCGCATAAAAACTTGGAGACCTTCGGGTTGTTATGGGGTTATTCGATTCCTCAAAAAGGAAATTTACCCGCTCGGGTAGTAGCTACAATGGCTACAGTGGAGACATCTGCTTTAAGACATCAGGATTGGGTTCAGCCTGATTTAAATTCAATAATCGCGAAAAAAAGCTTTTTCGAAAAATATTGGCCAAATATCGAATTAGTAGGAACGTTCCACTCTCACCCATACGCTAACTTGACTGAGGTAAACGAAGTGAAAGGCTGGCGAGCATCTCCAGGAGATGAAGGATTTTGGCCTTGGTTCCATAAAATTGTGTCACCTGAACAACCTTTGTTGGCTCACTTGATTGTTACGATTACTAAACTCGAAAAAAAAGGTTGGGCATATCCGGATCGCCTTAAAGGAACAGAAGAGCTTAAAGGATATGTGCTCTCGGCCGAAGACAGGAAGCTCTGGTTGCGCTCATACGCCACTGAGTTACATATGTCTGATAACGATGAAGAAAATTTTGAATATGCAGATGATTTGCAATTAGAAATCCCTTCGCTCCAAAATAGGTTCTGGTAAAGCGCCTAACAAACCACACCACAAATCTGGGACACCCACCTTTTTGAGCAAGGCGTAGCATAGCCCGAACCCAAAAGATGGGTGTCCAAGGTCTTCTGTACAGGGTCGAGTGGCTCAACAAGGTCTCAGAGTAGTAATAGCGGCCCTGTGCCCCGGTAGACAGAAAAGCGACGCCCCGTCACGGGCCTTCCTGTTTTTATCCGGCCTGCCCGAAATGCTGGCACACCGTGAGCCTGCCTCACGGCAATGCGGAGGCACTTTTCCTTTGATAGGTTCTCTCTATTTTGGCAATAGATGAGAATGGTTTTCATTTGATCTCATTTTGGCAGATACTCTCATCATCAACAGAGGGAGCCACCATCATGAAAAAGACCATCAGCTTTGCCATTCTGCACTTCGGTGTCGCCTTTACCGTGGCCTACCTGCTGACCGGTGAGCCGCTGACCGCCAGCCTGATCGCCCTGATCGAGCCCGCCGTCAACACGGTCGCCTTCTACTTTCATGACCTTGGCTGGCACAAGCTCAAGCCAAATCACAGCCTGCAGGCCAAGACCAGCAGCTTCGCGGTGGTCCACTTCTCGGTGGCCTTCGGGGTTGCCTTCCTGCTGAGCGGCGAGCTGCTCACCGGCGGCGTGATGGCGATGATCGAACCGGCCATCAATACCGTGGTGTTCTTCTTCCACGAGCGGCTGTGGCGCGCCCGCAGTCAGCAACTGGCGCTGGCCTGATCAACCGGCAACCCGCCTCCCCCTTTATCGCGGCCACAAAAAACCCGACATTCCGGCCAGGAGTGTCGGGTTTTTCACATCAGCAAAGATCTGTATCTGGATGCATCACCCGATGCCCCATCAATAACGATCAGGCTTTCTTGCAGATGGGATCAACGATAAAGGCATTCTGGTCAAACTTCTGCCAGGCGCCGGTGCCGACCCCATCGACCACCAGAATGGAGACCACGCCGAAATCGACAAAGATCCCGAGCAGAGTGGTGGCATCGAACGACTTGGAAACCGGCACTGTCACCGAGTAGCAATCAGCACGCTTGACCGTGATGGTGTAATTCTCTTTCTTCTTGAACGAGGTGATCACATTGCCGTGGCCCAGCAACATATCGTTGACGTAGATCTCCGCATCGGGATCCTGACTGCGAATGGAAACCTGCTGACTTGTGCCGTTAAACATGGCCGCACAACCGGACAGCATGATGGCCAGCAAGGCCCCCGTCATCAACCTGAACATAGCTAACCTTCTTGTTATTAAGAAAAGGCCGCAAATCTAGCACGCCTCTCGAACAGGAGTGAAAGTGCAATGCTCAGAGCCTGTCTGAATGCTCAAAATAGCGACCACTACTGACCAGTTTTCAAACAAGCCGGCCTCATCCAGCAACAGTTCTCTTCCCCATTGGAGGAGCGCGGCAAAACCGGTCGCCAGCACACGCTCCAGAGCAAAATGCGCTCGGCTCCCCTGCTGCATTGCCCTGTAGAGTGTGCTGTAGTAGGCAGATATGCCCTCCTCATTGCTGGAATCTATCGATGAACAAGACCTTGCTTGCCACCCTGCTGTTTGCCCCTTTGCTTGCCAGCGCTGCAAGCCCCTCCTTTGACTGCACCAAAGCCTCCGGGTCGGTCGAAACCCTGATCTGCAAGGATGCCGGACTGGCCGCCCTTGATAACGAACTGGCGGCCCTCTACCCCAAGGCGATTGCTGCGCTCTCTCCCGAACAGCTCAAGACAGAGCGCGCCATGCAGCGCGGCTGGCTCAAGGGTCGCAACGACTGCTGGAAGGGGCAGGATCTGCGCCAGTGTGTGGAGGATAACTACCTGCTGCGGATCACCGAACTGCAGATCAGCGGCGGCCAGCTGATGGTGCCGGCACCGGTCAACTACCAGTGCGGCAAGAACGTCACTCTCTCCACCTACTTCTATAACGATGCCAAGCTGCCCGCCGCGGTGATCAACCTGAGCGAGGGCGACAAGCAGCAACAAGTGCTCGCCTATGAAGCCCCCAGCGCCAGCGGCGCCCGTTATGAAGGGCAAAATCTCACCTTCTTCACCAAAGGGGATGAAGCCACGCTGGAGCGTTACGGCCAGCCAACCCTCACCTGCATGGAAAATCCGACCAAGGGCTGAGGCTCATAGGGGCGGCTCGTCTTGCCGCCCCACCTTGACTAGATAGCGATATCCAGCGGTTTTCCTTCCCGCACAATCCGCAACTTGAGCGACCCCGGCTTGCTGGTGCTGAGCAGTTCACGCACCTTGTCGATATCGAGGGGACGATAAGCCACCCCGTTGATCTGCTCCAGAATGTCGCCGTTGGCCAGACCATACGGGGCAAGATCCCGTGGATTTGACCCCATAGATCCAGACACTTTTCCCGCTTAGGGTTGTGATACCCGACTGCGCAGAAATTCCCGGGGTGAACGGTATCCCAAGGCGCTGTGCGGGTGGTGCTCGTTATAATGCTCAAACGCGATGGCCAAATTGCCTACCGCTGTTCGGCTATCTGGTTTCGGCATCATCTCGATATAGTCTCGCTTCATCGTCTTGACGAAGCTCTCCGCTATACCGTTGCTCTGTGGGCTTCTCACCGCAGTCGTTCTGGGCTCCAACCCGATTTCTCGTGCAAACGCGCGGGTCTCATGGGCTCGATACGCCGAGCCATTATCAGTCAGCCACTCTACCGGTGATGCCGGCAACGAATCCCCAAAGCGACGTTCGACAGACCTCAGCATGACATCTTGCACCGTGTCACTGTCGTAACCCCCGGTACTGGCAGCCCAGTCCAGGGTTTCCCTGTCACAGCAGTCCATGGCGAACGTGACTCGTAGTTTTTCACCGTTATCGCAGCGAAACTCGAAGCCATCCGAGCACCATCGCCGATTGCTCTCTTTGACTGCGACACGCCCCTTATGTGCCCGCTGGGTCAAGGGTGCAGCCGGTTTTCTTTCCAGCAGCAGGCCATGCTCTCTCATGACGCGATATACCCGTTTGGCGTTTACTACAGGCTGTCTTGTTGCCTCTGACTGACGCCGTAACAGCGCCCAGACCCGGCGATAGCCATAGGAGGGACGTTCTGCCATCGCCTCCATGATACGGCCAAGTAAGGCTGCATCATCACGCTGGCGATGATGACGACCATCTTGCCAACCTGGTTTGCGATGAACACGAACGGATAGCTGCGCACGCGATACATTAAGGGCCTGGCTCACAGCACTTAATCGTCGTCCCCCGGCAACAAGGGCGCATGCGCAATCCATTTTTTTGCTCGACCATACTCCACGGCTTCTTTGAGG